>NZ_JAPHPY010000009.1:0-154608 GCF_026241575.1 Vibrio sp. Sgm 5 | reverse complement strand
GGCTACGACGATTGATGGGTGTAGCCGATCAGATCGTAGCTTCTAGATTTAGTTCCATCGATTTAAGCAACAAAGCCCCCGACATCATGCCGCCCACTGCACCAATAAGAACAATAGGCATAGGAACTTCGAGGCCGCGGCCAAGAATTAACGGCTTTAAGAAGTTATCTATTAAACTTGCAGCAAGGAGCAAAACCGTGAAGACAACATTATGAACCGTGCCGCTATCTCCTGCCCACAAAATACCGACGGCAACTAACGCGATAATGGTGACTGGCAGTTGCACAATCGCAAAGATCAACGCAATAAGCGTAAACAATGCTGCGGCAGGTACGCCGGATAACGCCACGACACCACCGAATGCCATTGCCGTTAAGAAAGCGATACCGATGATGCCCACGGCAACTTGTCTGATGGTGGCCGTGGTGAGTTGATGTAAATCTGGCCCTCTCACCTCATCCGTAAAACTAATGAAGATCTTACGTATCGACGTTGCAGCAGGTTGTGCCCAAGCTAGCATGACACCCGCAATGATAATAGCACCGATGAGCATGAATACACTTTTAGCGGCCCCCGTTGCACTATCGACAAACCAACTAAAGAAACCTTTAATTTGAGGCTGGCGTTTCTCGATAAATGTAGGTAAGTCATCCGCAGCTTCATACCAAACAGCATGAACTTTTTCACCAACTAAAGGCCAAGTTTTGACGCTGTCTGCAGGCTTAGCGATGACCAAAGTGCCATCTCGATAAGATTCAAATGCACCGAGTGTTTTCGATGCAAAAGAATTACCCACCATGGCCGTTGGCGTGCCAAGAATCAAGACACCAATGATGGCAATTAGTGTTGCAGCACGAGCCGAGCTTAATCCAAGCTTTCTTTCAATGACGAGTTTGACTGGATAGAGCGCAATGGCAAGCACCAGCGCCCAAAGTAAGATAGGAAGAAATGGTAAAAACGCCCACCAACAGACAATAACGATCAGCGTCGTGACTGAGAATCGAATCAAAGACGTGGTAAACGCTTTGGCCAGTACTTTCTCTAAATTTTCATTTGGATTGCTCAACTGTTTTTCCCTTTGGTTTCGCGCCATATTCTTATTTATCGGTAATCCGATAATCGATGACGCGTGAATAGACCCAACACAGTATTTATCCGCACCTAATGAAAGACCGATGGCTTAGATAGCCGCGGTCTCATAAAACAAGCGCTTATATAAAACCTAGTACACTTCCCCGTACATTCAACGGTTTAGTGAACAAGTTTGTGTTCAGTCACAAAGGGAAAATCAGAGTTATTGCTTATTCCGCTGAGCAAGTCACTTGGTTAAGCATTTCTGCTTCCATGATTGTGTTCGCGATAAGAGACTCGAATATCTCCAACTGCCCTGCTGGTATCAACTGGTTTTGGATTTCGCGTCGCTTATCAGAATCAAACAGGCGCTCTGCTAACCAACCAATGAGGTACATCAATGATAAACAACCTCCCGCCGTTGCAATATTACCCTCAATAACCAAAGGAACATCTTGAACGTCTCCTCCCATGCCCTTTAACACCGCTTTAGCATCTGGGTTGGTTGTGAGCTTTTTACCGTCAAGCAAGCCCAATTCATGCAAGATAAAAGAACCCGCGCAGATAGAGCCAATTAGCTGCCTGTCTGGGTTGAGCTTCATCGCGGACATGAACTCATTATTTTGAAGCGCTGCTGGTATGCCTTTCTTGCCACTCGCGATAAGCACAACGTCTTGCGTTGCAACTTCAGAGATATGACCGTCCGTCTTTACCGTCATACCTAGATGAGAAACATGCTCTGGCTTGGTCCCTAGCACTTTGACTGTCCAACTGTCTTGCGTCCTTCCTAACAGGTCATACATCAAGAAAAAGTCTACGTCTGTGAAATCATCAAACAACACAATCCCAACGGTATACATAAGCCAACCAACCTAACGAATGATAAAATGTGCGAACAGTGTAACGGCAACCTAAGCAAGTCGCGAATCATCAATTAGAAATAAATTCACACATTCGCACCTGCTTATTAAGTTATTGCTAATTAGCGTATTTTTGACATTCAAAGCAGACATAACATCAGTTGTATTGATATCAAACCATGACATTTGAGCACTCAATCACATCGAAAAAATCACCCAAATCAATCGATTTAATTCCTTATTAACTTTTATAAATCCGAACTACTATCAAGTGGAACCCTCGTTCAACATAAATAAGGTTAACAATAATGAAAAAGGCTTTCTCTACACTAAGCATCGCGGTCGCACTGTTTTCTAGTGCCGCATTTGCTGCAGACAGCTACACGCTTGATTCCGATCTATCTTCCCTAAGTTTCGCAACCATCAAAAAGCAATATATTGTTGAGCCCGCGACCATTGACACCCTTTCCGGCACACTCAACAGTGATGGGCAGTTTGATGTGGCTATCGACCTAAACAGCATCAATACAGGCATTCCAATTCGTAATACGCGCCTGAACGAGATCTTCTTTGAATCGGCAAAACATGCGCCAGTAACAGTAACAGGCAAAGTGGATTGGGCATCTCTGGGTGAAGGCTCACACAAAGTAAAAGTACCGGCTGAAGTCACGCTGTTTGGTAAGACGAAATCCGTCGAATTCCCAGTCGTGGTACTCAATGCAGGTAATACGGTAATGGTCAGTTCGAGTGCGCCTGTCATCATCGGTGCTGGCGATTTTGGTATCCCGACTGACAACTTAACGAACCTTGCAGCAACGGTTGGTGGGATTAAGATTTCAGACCGAGTTCCACTTACTTTGAATCTGATCTTTAAAAAGTAGTTAGATAGCCCAAAACGGCCTGATAACGCGAAACAAAGGCTTGGAGGCTCACCAAGCCTTTTTTCTCTCTATAGTATTTCAGCCAACCTTTCCGTTTGGTTTAAGATTGGCTTTGCTTGGATACGTTAAACGCCATGCTTCTTAATACATCATTCTTACTCACGAAGTGGTGTTTCAATGCCGCCGCAACGTGCAACACCACCAGCGTCGCTAATGTGGCACAACCAACTCGATGAACCATAAAGAAAAACTCATTCACTTCGGCATTAGAAATTGGGTTTGGAATAGTAAACAGCCAAAAGAATGGGTACTCGTGCTTAAGCATTAAAAAACCACTGACAAACACAACGAACATCACTAGATAGAGAACGCCATGTGCAAGTTTGGCCATACTTTTCTGAGTGTTTGGAATCGTGTCTGGTAGCTCTGGCGCATTACAAAAAAATGACCACCCCCACCTGACAATCAAGAGCACCGAAGCAATCGTTGCAAATGACATATTGAGCGTAGATAAAACGTGGAACAGTTGCGGCATGTCCATGACGAATAACATCCCGTAGCCTGCAATCGTTGCATAGATAATAATGACTGCCATTATCCAATGTAACCATTTACTAAACGCGTCATAGTGTTGTGACGTATTGCTTTGGCGTTGGGGTGAGTCATTTTTAGGTTTGAATGCCTTATTTTGGGCGTGCGGAATCGCTTTCTGGTGCTGACCAGAATCTAGTTTTGACATATTGTCACCACTGAATTTCAATTGGAATTTGCATGGGAATACGGCGAGCGAGAGGCGTTCCCATGATGAAGATTGAAGAAATAACGGAAGGCATGAGAGCCTTCCGTCGTTCAAGTAGATTACAAGATGAGGTGAGTACTACTTGCTAACACTGATCATGTCGTTAAAGTAGTTTACTTGTTCTGTCGTGCTCAAACCTTGGTTGTTAGAACCTAACGTCCACATAAAGAAACCACCGTAACCGTTATCTTTCTGCCATTTAGCACGGTTTAGGTTGTTCTGACGCGTTTCAACAAAGTTACCACCAGGTGCCCATTGGCTGTTGATCGTGTTACCTAAAACAATCTTCGACTTGTCTCCAATATATTCAGCATAGTTCGCCATCGCCACATCGTAGAGGAAGTTTCGACCAGCGTCGTAGGTCATTACGTTGAAGAAATCGAAGTCGTTCTTGGTTGCTTTCAGCAAATCGATAACTTCACCGTGGTGAGATGAACGACCTGATGGTTCAATGTAAGAACAATTTTCGAACACACTCGCATCCATACACGCAACTGGGTCTGCACCTACATGGTAAGTCGTCAGAGACAGCACTTTCGTATTGCCTACTTTCTCACGGATCAGTTTGATTAGAGCAGTTAGATCTTGGTTCTCTTTATCCGTGATTCGAGCGGCTTTTTCGAAGTCAAAATCTAAGCCATCAATGTGTACGTAGCCTGCTAGCTGGTATTTACTGTAATCACAACTACCATCAGGTTTTGATGCAAGACATTCACCTTCCATCTCTTCTGATGTCAGATTCTTTTTGTACACAGGGAATGGCGTATGTACCAAATCAACCAATCCAGTTGCGACCGCTTCACGGCTTTGTGGCGTGCTGATCGCTGACCAAATGCTTTCGTACGTTTGACCACCAAATGCCACCATCATAGTCACGTTTTCATTGTCATGCTTAAGCGTCGACCAAGCTAGGTACTGCGTTGGCATCCAATCCGGATTGTAATCAGGTGGCGTTAGCATGCCATCAGAGATCGTGATGTTACCGCTCGCGTCCCACTTACCAAATGACAATAGGTAACCGTCACCCTCTGAATTGAACAACTGCTCGTAGTCATTCAAGCCCCATGATGTTAGGTAACTGATAGAGCGATCTGGGTTGTCGACTAAACCACCGCCGCCAGTGCTTTCTTTCACCGTAATGTTAGACGTTGCCGAAGTTTGCTCTTGGCTTGCTGTGTTTACCGCTTTGGCCGTGATCGCGTAAGCGCCCTTCTGTGCACCTAGCCATTCGTATTCGTATGGCGCTTCGGTGTCTTTGAATAGCTCATTACCATTTGCAATAAAGCTTACTGAAGTAATATCTCCCTCGTAGCTCTTCGCGTCTGCTTTGATTGAAATCGCACGACCTTCAAAGTAGCTCGAACCATTAACAGGAGAGGATAGCGAAACCACCAAGTCTTTATCGGTGATCGCCAGAGAAATTGGTGCGGCTTCTGCACTTGCCCCTTGGTCATCGTAAGCGACGACGGTTAGCGTGTATTGACCTTCGTCCTGTGCAGGAACTGTAATAGTGTAGGTATCGCCTTGTGAAGGAGTGCTTGATGTTGCCACCACTTGACCATTCAATTGAACGTCAACGCGAGCAACTTCAGTATCGTCAGTCGCATCGACAATCACATCGAACGCTTGGTTTGGTGCAATTTTTTGTCCATCTTGAGGAGATTGAACATCCACCACTGGAACTGGGTTAGGATCACATTGCCCTACTTCGTCCCACGCGTCTTTCCACGCATCTGGATAATCTGGGTGACCTGTCCCCGGCGTCCAAACTGGGTTTCCACACCAACCGGCTACGGTACATGAATAGATGTTGTCGATATTGGTAACTTCATCACCCACCTTGTATGGCACGCCATCTTCGTATTGAGGAACATCGCCACAACTGGTGCCCGTGTCTGTCACAGTAATGGTTAGGCTCTTACGAGTAATATGTTGTTCGTCATCTTGGGCTTCTGCGCGAAGCGTTGCTGAACCCGCAGTTTGTGCAGTCCAATCACAAGAGAAATCTTGTGTCGTTTTCGCGTCTAACTGACATACTTCAGCATCGTTAGCGAAGAACTTAACCGTCGCTAAGTCATCATCCGCATCGGTAACATTAGCTGAGATCGAAATCGTGTCACCTTTTTGGTGAGAAGAGCCTGCATCTGGCGAGATAAACTCAATCACAGGAGGATTTGGGGCGGTAGATTCTGATTCAACCGTCACTTGTACCGATTGTTCAGTCAGCTTTTCACCGCTCTCATTGAACGCCATGACAGCAATTGAAGCAGCACCAATTTCCGCTGGTAGCCAAGCTTGTTGATACTCAGTCGTTCCTTCTACTACAGGTTGTTCTGCCAGCTTGGTATTGTTGATCCAGAACTCTAGCTTGCTTGCACCTTCACCCTCTACACTCGTGATGATGTCTACATTCGAGCCAGTGTAAACCACAGAGTTTTGTGCCGGCGCTAAGATATCCAATGAGAACTCTGGTGGAGGAACAACTTCACCATCGACTTTCACCACCACGGAATCTTCAAACGCATTGAGATCCTTCAGTTCGCCGCCAAAAGAGATAGTTAACGCCGCCGACTCACCAGATGCCAACTCACTGTCTACCCAAGATCCTGCTGGGAATTTGAGTGTTACAGCGTTCAACACGCCGTCAGCTTGTGTTGTATGAGCGATCTCCCATGATGGGTATGAAAGGTGATTTGATGCCCAACCAATGTCGTTAATTGCGACTGGCAGTACGAACTCAATCACCGCCTCACGCATGTCTGCGCTGTCTGAGCCCGTGTTTTTGATGTCTAACTTATAGGTGCTCCAGTATTCGCTTTCTGATTGTGCAACCGCATCGGTGCTGAACTCCGCCGCCATGGCTTGTGAAATCGGATTCAACAATAAACCAGAACAAAGCATTGTTAACCCTAACGTGCGATAACCAATGGAGTTTGTCTGCGTAGCACTGCTCTTTCTTAGATACATAATTAAGTCCTTAGTCTTATATTAATTATTTAGGTACTGCACAAAGACCTGCAATTAACGGTTCAATTATTTTTTGCAAGCACACTTAATTTATAAATAAAAATAACCAAGGCAAAAATTCCTTCTTACTTCTGGGATAAATATCAAACTTTATCTTTCATAGCGAATAACCACCCCATTTTATAAAACTAATTATTATATCAAGCGGTTTTAATTTCATGTTAAAGAATAAACTTAATTAGCTTATTTTAATTTAATTCACAGTAGCTTTGCCACAATCAAAAGAAAGGCGTTGTTTTTAGAAAATAGACAGCAACTTCTAGAGTTCTAACAGCAAGATAGCAACAAAACCCTCATTTTGCATTCAACACAAAGAACTCGCACTGAGTTAAATAAAACATTAAAAACATTAACTTAACTGTTTTTGATGTGGTATTTTTCGCACAATAAATAAGTAGAAAGTATAATTAAATTAATTTAATAATCAGTACAAATAGTAGGAGTGTAAAAGCGAAGAAAATCAAATAAATCGATTTTCAAAATATTATTTGGAATTAAAGTCACACATTTTTCATGCGCCACAACAAAAATACGAAAGAGAAAAATTAGAGCCTTAATTCTATTCATATTTCATAAAGGCCTTAATAATCCAGTTATCACTTAATGTCGTTAATTTCTGTACAAATAAAAGCCAAAGTTAAGCTGTTTTTATTTTACACCTGTATCACATTGATTTATTTTCGAACTATTATTGGGTATATAGCTCGTTTAAACGAAAAAAGAGAGCCCACAATGTGACTCTCTTTTTCGTGCATGTTGTCTTTAGATGCTATTTAAAGCCGAACTTACCATTGCCGTTCTTCCACTCTGACTTCGGTGGAATCGCTTCAATCGTGTCCCAATGCTCTACAATTTTGCCATTGTCGACACGGAATAAGTCATAGAACGCGACATGTTGGTTCATGAACTGACCTTCGCTCACTGATAACACGAAGTTCCCTTCACCGATAATCAAATGGTTCTTGCTGTATACCATCGGCATGCCCGCTTCCGCTAATTGCTTAAGTGCAACGCCCAAACCACTCAAACCGTCGGCCACCGCAACGTTGTGTTGGATGTAGTCACTGTCTTTATCACCGATGAACTTACTGATCTGAGACATATCCCCTTTCATCAAAATGGTTTGTACAAAATTAGAAACGATCGCTTTGTTCTCGTCCGTTTTGTTTACATCTGTAATTTCTGTTGCACCGTCAAATTGAGTGCGACCACTTGGATTAGGTTTCGCCACGTCTTGTAAGTTATCCCAGTGTTCGACGATCAAACCATCTTCAAAACGGAAAATATCAAAGCCCGCTTTCGGTCCGAAAAAGTCGTATTCCGTGTGCAATGCCACGTATTCGCCATCTTGAATGGTACGAATCACTTTCGCTTTAGCACTGCCTTCTGGCAGCATCTTCAATACTTCGCCAAAGCCCGCTAAACCATCTGCAACCGCAAGATTATGCTGAATGTACTTATTTGGATTGATGTATGAAATCGCGTTTTGGTCGCCCGTTTCAATGCTTGAGATAACCGTGACGGCTTTATCACGATTCGACAATTCATCGGCATTTACAGCGAAAGAAGCACTAGCAAAAACGGTGGATGCGATAACAGAGCTAGCGAAAAAGCGAGTCAATTTGTTCATATTATTTTCCTCTTGTTGGCTTGAGAACAATAATAGGAATGAATCAAAGACTCGTCTGTGTGGATGTGCGTCGGAAAATGGTCAATATCGAACATGAACACAAAAAGGCGTTCATACTCAACATCATAACTGTGGTTCGGCGTACTGCTTCTGGAATTGGCTTGGTGTCATATCAGTTTGATTTTTAAAATATCGAACAAAATTACTCGCATCTTCAAAACCAAAGTCAAAAGCTAACTGCTGTGTCGTAACGTTACTCACCACCAAGCGGCGCTTAATCTCTATTGTGACAAACGCGTCGATCATCTGTTTTGCGGTTAAGTTGGTTGCCAGCTTGCAGATAACATTTAACGTTTTATACGTTGACCCCATCTGCCCCGCATACCAGTTCGCATCACGGATATGTTCATAATTAACCTGGAGCAAATCAAAGAAACGTGCAAGCTTGTAGCTCTGCTCTTTGGTTAACTTATCGTGCCTCTCTTCAGGTCTTAGGCGATGCAGCATTAGAGCGAAAGAAGAGAAAAGATACATGACGATCAATGGGTCGGAATGCTGACTTTCAATTTCCTTGATAACCTCACCAATAAGCAGTTTGGCACTCTGGCAGGTAGCTTCGTCTAAGTTCAATAATGGTGAACGAGCTTGGTTTAAGTGCGTTGGTGTGTAGTTAGGTAAACGCATGTTGGCATGCACTTGGTCTAAAAACGCTTGGGTGAAAATGATCACTTTACCGAAGGGCTTGTTGGACAAATCGAAAGCTTGCACCTGCTCGCGACGAACAAAGAGGATGCTGCCAGATTCAAACGGATACTGCTTAAAATCCACCATGTGCACACCACTGCCTTTTTCGATGTAAACCATCATAAAGAAGGTAATGCGATGCGGTTTTTGAGGTGAGTGGCTTTTGTACTCTTGGCCATGCAAGCTTTCTAGATCGAAGATTTCAATCTCTGCTTGATTCGATTTTTTATGGTCAAAGCCTACGGTTGGTATTTGCATTCACCCTCCACTCGTTACTACTTGTATTTTGGTCAATTTCAGCAGGAATGCGAATCGAACTGTATCACATCGCGCAACCAAGATAGCGTTTGAGGTGGTGAATGTCTGTCTAATCTCCCTAAACCAACACGCTGCTTAAAATAAGCCAGTTCATAAAACACATGGCTCTTAAAACACAAAGGCAAGCCGAAGCCTGCCTTTGTTCATTGATCTATGCAAAGAGTCTAAGACGTCTTTTTACCCTCGCTCGCTTTTGCGTTGCTTGCATTTTGCTCGGTAGCAACCATGTCATCAAACTCAGAAACTCGTGCTAAGAACGCAGGTTTGTCTTTGTTTGGGATCGAACTCGCCAACGGCAAATCGGCTGTCATCGAATCTACGGCACGGTTGCGCACCAGTACCTCGAAGTGCAAGTGTGGACCTGTTAGACGGCCTGTCGCTCCCGAAAGCGCAATCTTTTGTCCACGCTTAACGTGGTCGCCTTTCTTGACCAAGAAACGGCTCAAGTGCAGATAACGAGTTTTGTACACACTGTTGTGCTCAATCACCAAGTATTTGCCTGCGTAAGGGTGGTTACGAACAGCAATCACTTTGCCATCACCCGTTGAGTAAACTGGCGAACCCACAGGCGTCGCGAAATCGGTACCGTTATGCGGTTGAATGCGGCCTGTTACTGGGTGTCTTCGGTTCGGGTTAAACGGAGACGTAATACGTCGGAATTGTTTGTCGATTGGATAGCGGTTAAAGGCTTGCTCTAAGCTGTTTCCATCACGGTCATAGAAACGACCGTCTTCAGCCAAAAACGCTTCTACATCTTTACCACGCATCTTGATGGCAATGCCCTGCACTTCTGTATTGCCTGTTAAATGGTCATCAACGTACTGACGACGCACCAACACATGGAAGCTATCACCAGCACGCAGTTCGCGGGCAAAATTCACTTTGTCACGAAGTACACGCGTAATGTTGGCAATCTGGGTGGTGGTTAGTCCTTGTCGGTGCGCAGAAGATGAGAAACTACCGTTGATCTCACCAGAGTACATTTCCTCACGCCATTCTCCAGGCTCTTCAACAAAGTCATAAGCGAATGTGCCATCGTCGTTCTGCGTGTAAATCGAGCGTTCGACAAGGCTTTCGTGGAAGATCACTTGCTGTAGTGTCTTGGTGTCTCTATCAACGACAAACTCAAGGTGGTCACCAGGTTTGATGGTGTCGAGTTTCAAGGAGGTTAAATCGGCTTCAAGAAGCTTTTGCGTGGTGTCGTATGGGACGCCCCATGAGGAGAAGATCGTGCTAAGTGTGTCACCTACTTTAACGAAGTAGTGAATACGTGCAATGTTGTCGTGATCTTGGTTTGCCTCTTCGGCGTTTGGTGCCGTGTCGCCTGTCTGAGCCTCGTGTACGTGAGTGCCCTCTAGCTCGGAATAAGGCGTGACCTTAATGGTGATTTCTTCTGGTTTCGTTTCTGCTTGATAGGTGAGATAGGCTGCAAGAGAGAATGCGGTAGCAGCGACAGCAATGAGTGAATAACGAACAAACTTCATAGTACTTGGGATAATCGGAAACAGTAATTGTTATGTTATAACATCTGAATCTCAAAATTTAAACATTGCGTATTTGAGAACTTTGTTTCTAAGCTTTTCTAGTCTCGCTAAGCGCCTATTTTGCTTAAATAAACCTTACTGTAAAAAAGGGTAAATTCCTCTTACCCTCTCTATGATTGCGTTATCCCGGTTTAGTTCACTCTACTAATCGTAACTTCTATGAATTCTATATCAACTGCCGATCTTTTAAGCGTTCGAGAATAAAATTCACACGTTGTTCGACACTCATCTTCGGCACTTCTATCAGTTCATAACCATATTGATGATATGCCTCTACCATGGCTTGATAAGTCCTGACGGCTTCAGCAAAGTCTTGTTTTCTTTCTTCATCATTAGCAAAAATGGCTTCCCAAGGTGGAAAGATAAAGACAGGGCTGGCGTAACGGATACGCTGACACGCATCCATTAATGCTTGTGGAATGGGTAAGTTTTCTAATTGGCTATAACCGTATGAATCCACAATACAACGGTCAAAGAAGACAAGCTCATTGAGTTCTTCGTAGGATTGATGGTGGTTTTTCTCTTCACGTACCATCTCATCACGAAAGGCTATTTTGTCTTTCCACGGTAAAGCATCACTACCCAGAGCAACTTGCTGTTTGATCACTTTGCGCCCCACTTCTGGCGCGCAAATGTAACCAAGCTCGATCAGCTTTTTTATTACAGAGGTTTTGCCCGCACCTGGGCCACCTGTAAATACGATTAGGTTGTTCATGTAGACCTCGATTGTTGAAGCATAATGTTCGCCTTCCGCCCTTTTTATGTCGGTCTTTGGTTATTCTCGAATCGGTGTTGTAGAAGAAGTTTGATCTCTGAAAGAAGCCAGTTAATCAATGGGGTATCTTGAGTTTGATAGAGGTAATAGGCGTACACATCCATATTTTGCTTGGGTAAGCCTGTGCTGGAATTAACCGTAGGATGAATAGCGACGATATCGTCTGGAAGTGTCGTCATGACACTCGCGACTGGGAAGAAGGCATCAGAATGTCGGATGGCATTAAAGTTAACCTCCGGCGAATCCGATTTCAACAAAATATCCGGAACATGACCGGCTTTTAACATGGTCTGCTCTGCCGTTTCGTGTCTTGTTTGCCAATCTGGAGTACGAATCAACACCATTGGATACTTAGCTAAATCATGAATGGTAACAACATCAAGTTGAGTGAGCGGATGCCCTTGCCTGACACAAAACATAAAGTGGTTCTTGGGCATCAACTCTTGTTTGATCTGTTTGGAATACCCTTCTGGACCGTAATCCAAAGCGACGTGGATTTTTCGAGATAGCAAAGCCGATTCTACTTGTGAACGCCAATCCATAATCTCAAATCTTGCGTTTGGAGCTTTCTCTCGCAAGGTGGAGAACAGATCCACACCAATTGCATTCGTCAGTGCATTGGTCAAACTAATAGAGACCTTTCCTTGATATTTAGAAGGATCAAATGCCGCTTCTAAGGCCAACAGTCCATCAATCTGCTCGACCAATTCAGGAAGACGGCGCTCTAATTCATAACAACGCTCTGTAGGCACTAATCCATAACGCTCACGCACGAACAATGCGTCATCAAAGGTTTCCCTTAATCGACTGAGCGCGTGGCTTACCGCCGATTGACTAAGGTTCAAACGTTCTGCTGCCTGCTTAGTATTTCTGGTTTCGAGCAGCACTCGTAATACTTTGAGTAGGTTGTAGTCAAACATACGCCATCTCTTTCATTACTCTTTGCATTAGATATTAATACAGTTAATTTCTAACATTCAACAGCTTCACTTCTGAACATATCTCGTTCTGCCTAATATGGGGTCAACGCTTCCTTAATCCTGAAAGGTCCTATTATGAAAAAGACGTCACTAGCACTGACCATGGCTCTGATTTCTTCGGCTGCTTTTGCTGCTGATTTGCCAACGACACAACAAGTGATCGACAGCATCGATTCCTCTAACTGGGCAGTAAATCCGCTTGATTACGGCATGACAGCAATGGAATACCAGCGCAAAGAAGCCGATTTGTTCGCACAAAAGATGCTAAGCCGTGGTGAGTTGAACCAGTTCATCCACTTCCCTGGCCTATCTCAAGCGGGTGATACTTGGGTAGTAACGCCGAATGTCGACAACGTCTATTCCCTTGCGGTTATTGATGCGCGCAAAGGCTTCAAGATTGAAATCCCAGACATGGGTGACCGTTTTGTCTCGCTTCACATCCAAGACCAAAACCATACTTTTGTTCAGTACACTTGGACACCGGGTGTGTATGAATACAAAGCGGGTGATATTGAGACCGACTACGTGTTTATTGGCGTCCGTGTAGGAACCGACGCAACAGCCGATGACTTGGCGTACATCAAGAACGAAATTCAACCCAAGATGAAGATTGAGTCAAACTCAGCCGTTCCATACGCCACTGACACCAAAGAGGAAGACATCGCTGAGCTGCGTTCTGCCCTACTTAAACAATGGGGTAAGTTACCTGACATGTACGACACGGTGCAATTCGATATTCATGATGTTTCTAATTGGGAGAAATGGACCTACACCATTGCTGGTTCTTGGGGTCTGAGCCCTGAATCGACGGCAATGTATGCTTCTTGGGCTCCTGAAAACACCAAGGCGAATGAATGTTACACCGCAACGTTTAACCATGTTCCGGCGAAAGCCTTCAGCTCGCTAACCATGTACAACTCAGACAACTACTTGATGACAAACGACCACAATATTGTGAGCACAAACCGCAAAGACTTTAAGAGTAACGAAGACGGCAGCTTTACGATCATTTTTGGTGGGGAACAATGTCATGCCATCGCAGACGAAAAAGGCGTGAACTACGCGAAAACACCAGTAGATGGATGGCGCGCACAGCTTCGAGCTTACGTGCCAGATGTGGAGAAGATGAAACACTACCAGTTACCAAAACTAGAAAAACTGTAGTGAGAACACTTTAGACAATTTCAATTAATAGTTTTTAAGGACAAGTTAACGCTTGTCCTTTTTTTTGTTGCTTGTCCCTTCTTTTTTAGCGCAACACAAATAATGGCATCAATGGCTAAGCACTTTCATGTTGGAACTCAAATATGCATCTAAGTGCATTATTTGGCCATTAATTAATGGAGAATTAAACGTAGTCACAAAAGAATGGAATGGCTGGCGAAAATGCCAGCGTTCTACTCGATTGTTGTGTTTTTCAAGATCTCCGAGTGATTAACCAAGCACTCTTATGTATCTAACAGTCATTGACTCGCGCGGATGACTCCAAGTCCGCGCCGTTTTTTTGTCTGATAAACCAAAATCGGACATCCAAAGCAACAAACGTAAATATCCTTACTAAAAACACTGTTTCTGTAATTTTATTTCAGAATTATCGAAACCATCATAAGGATAATTCGAACTAATCTTAATTCATGCAACTTCAGTTACATTTGCTTTCTTTTACTCACTTCTAGCGACTATTGGCGGCATTTTGAGACAATTTCCTACACTCCTTTCTTTGTCTTAATTGATATAAATCATGGTTAGAAGAAAACAGAATTACCTGTATTTCACGATACATGAATCCAAACTGCCCGATTTTTCGTAACTAAATTACAGATAGACACGATTTTTTAGCACGGCACGTTTTTGAGGAACCAAGATGTTAGATACCCTCATGTTGTCGCGGATCCAGTTCGCGGCCAATATCAGCTTTCATATTCTCTTCCCTACCATCACGATCGCACTGGCGTGGATGTTGGTGTTTTTCAAATGGAGATATATCCGCACTCAAGCCCCCGTTTGGCTTGATGTTTATTACTTCTGGGTCAAAGTCTTTGCATTGACCTTCGCCCTAGGCGTGGTGTCTGGCATCACCATGAGTTTCCAGTTTGGTACCAACTGGCCAGGCTTTATGGAACGAGTCGGAAACGTAGCAGGACCATTGCTCGGATACGAAGTGATGACTGCCTTCTTTATGGAAGCCACCTTCCTTGGCGTGATGCTTTTTGGACGAGGACGAGTACCGGAGTGGGTTCATACTCTCGCCACCGTTCTGGTTGCTGTTGGGACAAGTATGTCGGCATTTTGGATTCTGGTGCTTAACAGCTGGATGCACACACCAAGTGGCTATGAAGTGATTGACGGAATTGTGCATGTAACCAGTTGGAAGGAAGTTATTTTCAATCCTTCTTTACCTTACCGTCTTCTGCACACGCTATTAGCATCGGCGCTGACTGCCAGCTTTTTGATTGCGGGTATCTCGGCTTATCAAATAATGAAAAAGCCAGATCACCGCTCAGCCAAACTTGGCCTAAAAGTCGCGCTGTTTGCTGCGGCTGGATTCATCCCAATTCAAATCTTTGTCGGTGACCTTCACGGGTTAAATACGCTTGAACATCAACCTGCAAAAATTGCAGCAATAGAAGGCGTGTGGGAGACCGAGCAAGGCGCGCCTCTTCTTCTGTTTGCGATGCCAAATGAAGAAACTCGCAGCAATGATTTTGAAGTGGGCATCCCGAAGTTAGCGAGTTTGATTCTTACTCATGATTTAGAAGGCGAAATCCAAGGACTTAACGAGTTTGCACCTGATCACCCGCCAGTGAAGCCCTTGTTCTTTGGTTTCCGCGTGATGGTCGGTGTGGGTGTTCTTATGCTGCTGGTTAGCTGGTATGGCGCGGTGAAGCTGGCTCGCAAAAAAGCGCTACCTAAACCTTACCTGTACACGGTATTAGCCATGACGTTCTCTGGTTGGATAGCCACACTTGCGGGTTGGTATGTTACTGAGATTGGTCGACAACCTTGGTTGGTCAGCGGGGTACTACGTACATCAGATGCGGTCACCACGGTCGCGAGCAGTAGCGTGATGACTTCGCTCATAATGTATTTGGCCATTTACGCTGCACTGCTGGTTGCGTACATCCATACCCTGTTCTTTTTGGCGCGCAAAGACGTTACAGCCCATGAAGTCCCACTGACACAACAAGAGGCCTAATCATGCTCGACTATCTACCAGAAATTTATCTTCTGCTGCTTGGCTTCTCGGTCTTTATGTATGCCGTGCTCGACGGCTACGACCTTGGCGTCGGTATCCTTTTACCGAGCGACAATGAAGCGCAACGTGACAGAATGATAGCGTCTATTGGCCCTTTCTGGGACGCAAACGAAACGTGGTTGGTGTTAGCCGTTGGTATTCTGCTGATTGCCTTTCCTACCGCTCATAGCTTGATTTTGACTGAGCTTTATATGCCGACCGCCATCATGCTGATCGCTCTGATCATGCGTGGCGTGGCGTTCGACTTCCGCGCCAAAGCGAACTCGGATCATAAACCTCATTGGGATTGGTGTTTTAGAATTGGCTCGTTAGTCACTGCTCTGACTCAGGGTTACATGGTCGGTCGTTACATCATGGGTTTTGAGCAATCAACCGAAGCATTTGGCTTTGCATGGTTAAGCGCACTTTGTGTAACAGCGGCGTACGTTTACATTGGTGGCGCATGGTTGGTACTAAAAACGGAAGGTGATTTACAGATACGTTCGGCCCGTTGGTCTCGTCGTGCTGGTTGGTTGGCGGCTTTGGGAATCTTAGTCGTGAGCGTTGTAAACCCGATTGTAAATCAACAAGTCGCCCTGCGTTGGTTCAGCTTCCCAGAAGTCTTGTTGCTTGCACCCATTCCGTTGATTGTGCTGGCAACTATCTTCCTCGTTGATCGCTATTTGCGTCAGGTTCCAATGGTGAATGATCTGGGTGTGCGCTGGCCTTTCTTTGGTGTCACCGTCATTTTCGCCTTGAGCTTTCTCGGTCTTGCGTACAGCTTCTTCCCAGAAGTTGTGCCGGGGTTGATGACCGCACAAGAAGCTGCGTCATCGCCTGCGACACTAATCATTGTGGGTTACGGTGTGATGATTGTTATGCCGATGATATTGCTTTACACCTTCATGGTGTACCGAATTTTCAAGGGCAAAGCGACAGAGCTCAGCTACAAATAACGACCATAGTAGACATGCCGCTGATCTAGCGGCGTTTTAACAACACCCTTTCAAGCTTTGATAGCTCAACGATTAACTGGTGATCTCATGAAACGCTGATTACGTAAGATA
Source organism: Vibrio sp. Sgm 5 (assembly GCF_026241575.1). Taxonomy (NCBI): domain Bacteria; kingdom Pseudomonadati; phylum Pseudomonadota; class Gammaproteobacteria; order Vibrionales; family Vibrionaceae; genus Vibrio; species Vibrio sp. Sgm 5. The sequence goes on along the minus strand of NZ_JAPHPY010000009.1, from coordinate 137,677 downwards.
AGCCTCTGAAAAGCAGACAATATTGGCTGCTTTTTGATTATACTCAAGTAACCTCAAAATTCTTGGGAAATAACGCTAGGACTTTAGTTCTTAAGTTTCACTTAATGAATAACACTCTCTGGCTTAAAATGACGACGGAATTACAGATATTACGAGGGACCGTATGACCCGCTTCTCTTCATTGACAGTTGCGCACCACCACTTGAAAAACCGCGTTGTTGTGCCACCAATGGCATCTCAAACCTCCACTACCGAAGGTCTCGCAACTTCAAACACCATAAAACACTACGGCAAACTGGCACAATCCGGTGCAGGTCTTGTTATGGTTGAATACAGTTTTGTCGATTTTTCTGGACGAAGTGAACCAAACCAATTGGGCGCGCACAGTGATGACTGCGTGGAAGGAATGAAAGCGATCGCCCAAGTGATCCACGATCACGGCGCAAAAGCAGGCTTTCAAATCACGCATTGCGGTGGCAAAGCAACGTTAGAAACCTGTCCAAATTTAATGGGGCCTTCCGGAATAACCGTACCCGCTTACGACCGTGTGTTACCGCAACCGAGAGCGATGACGTTGGAAGACATGCTTATTTGGCGTAAGCAGTTCATCGATGCAGCGCTTCGTGCCGACAAAGCCGGTTTTGATTTTGTTGAACTGCACTGCGCACACGGCTATGGATTAAACCAAGTTCTCTCCCCAGTCACGAACCAACGTGATGACCTATACGGTGGTTCATTAGAGAACCGCTCTCGTTTAGTGGTCGAGATCATCGAAGCAATCAAAGCCAAGAGCAATATTGGCATGATGGTGCGCATTCCAGGTCAGGACCTTTACCCAGAAGGATTAACGCAAGAAGACATGGTGAAAGTGTGTAAGTTATTCATTAACGCTGGCTTGGATTTGATTAACGTCTCATCGGGTATTGGTGGTTGGAACCGTCCTAAAGACCGCCGCGGCGAAGGCTTTTTAGTCTCAGAATCCGCTTTTCTAAAACAAGCTGACTTGGGTATCCCAATCATTGGTGTGGGTGGTATCGAGAGTGCCGAATACCTCGACCAAGCGGTCAACAACGGTTGGCTCGATTTGGCTGCCGTCGGTCGTGCCATATTGAAAGATCCCCTCGCCTTTAATCAGCAGATCATGCAAAAAGAGGTCAGTGCTTAACAGTAATTCAACACGTGGAGGCTCTTTTTTATCTCAAATCTTGGGCATGTCCCCAGCTCCAATCAACGTGGCTGAATGAAGTATAGCTCGTTGAAACGTTATCTTTCTTATGCCGCGCGGAGTGAACTTTTAATGATAGGAAGTGGTTCAAGTCGTCAATAAAGAATTGAAATTAAGTATTTGTTTTTCATCCACTCAGGCTCAATAATCAATTATGCCTTACAGAATTGGATTGGAAAGAATCGTGACGCCACCAAATACGCTTCAACTGCTATTAGTCGAAGACAATCTAGAGCTAGCAGAAACAACCGTTGAACACTTTGAACTCGAAGGTGTTGAATGTGATCACGTACCTAACGGTATTGCTGCTCTCGATTTGATTGCTAAAACACATTACCACGTGGTGATTCTTGACCTCAACTTGCCTCGACTCTCTGGTTTGGAGGTATGTCAAAAGTTACGGGAACAAGGTAACGATGTCCCCGTTATTATGCTGACAGCAAGAGATACGCTGAACGATAAGATCATCGGTTTTGAGACTGGCGCAGACGATTATTTAACTAAACCGTTCGCATTCGAAGAGTTGTTTATGCGCGTCAAGGTACTGTCTCGTCGACGCAGTGGCGAGGTAAATCTGCTCCAGCTAAAAGATCTACAAATGAACGTCAAAGAGCGCAACGTAAAGCGTGCCAATGATGAAATTAAACTCTCACCTACGGGTTATCGTATTTTGGAAGTACTACTTAGAGCGACACCCAATCCAATCAGTCGTGAAGAGTTAATCCAGAAGGTATGGGGAGATGAACAACCGGACACCAACAGCTTAAAAGTGCACATGTTCAAATTAAGGCATGCACTCGATGATAATTACGAAGAGAAGCTACTCCAAACCATCAAAAACTTTGGGTTCGTCTTAAAGTAACCTCTCAGACACTTAGCAAGCATCAGTCAGTAATCTTACTTCCGGAGTACTGATGTTTTGGTACATCACTTGGCATTGGACGTTGATGCTTTTCTTATCCAAATCAGAAGTGAAGAAAATATAGATTTGGTTGTTTGGCGTACTTTGTCAGTAAACAGATCGGCTGCGTGTCGATCTCTCTGAAACGTCGTCACAGAAACCACATCGGTTTCCATTATTCAACTCTATGGCGTCTTTCTGTGAATTCAAAAATCGAGGGTAACAGCCACCGAAAAATATGAAGAATCACAATCGCGATAACGAACTCGTTTAAGGTAAACCCTTTGCTATCGTCTTAATTCTCTTATGCAAACGTCACTTTCACGACTCTACCGTTGGCTAATACTTGTTCATCATATTGCCAGTAGTACTTGTCACAAATCTTTTTAATCAGTAATAGACCCAAACCAAAACCGGTTGTTTCGTGGGTCAGATTTGTTTTTGCATCAGTGTTGATGACTTCGACCTCTAAACCGGTTTGCTTAATAATCACTTTACCTTCTATGGTGTGCTGAAACGCATTACGAATTAGGTTAGTAATGACGATTTTGCACATGCCTGATAAGTGCAAGCATTCGAAACTGTCGACGTTGACCTCAACTTCAACGGCCTTCCCATCCAATAAGTAGCGTTGTTCATTCACCACCAGCTCCGCCAATACGCCTAGGCTTGTCATCGTTTCTTTAAGCTCAGTTGAGTTTTCATGATTGAGCCATAACAAGCTTTCACATAGGTCAGACATCGCCAGGCTGTTATTTTCGATTCTCTGAATATTTTTAAGTAATCGCTCTTTTGGCATATCGCTGGCGATCATTTTTTTCATTAACTCAGAATTGGAACGAATTACTGCAATTGGCGTCCGTAACTCGTGGCTCGCATAACGTATGAACTCTTGCTCTTTCTTCACACTTCTTTGAACTGCAGATAAAGACGAATTGATCACTCGGGCCATCATGTTCAATTCAGAAAACTTAAAGTCAGGTATGTTGGAACGATCATCTTTTTCACGAATATTCATCGCCCATGTTTTTAGTTCTTCGACTGGTTTTGTGATTTTGCGAAGAATAAAGAACACACCGATTAAAAACAGGGTTAACAATACCGCGACAAACAACACGATATAATTGAGTTGCGGTAACAAGTTTATGTTAAGTGTATCGGTGAAATCATCGAATGCGTTTTTGTTGATTTTGACTGCGACAAATTTGGTTTGAGCATCCACTTCGCTTTTTATCAACAAATAGATGAAGCGGTTGGCGTTTCTCCCTGCGCGATACTCAGTCTCTGTCGCTTTAAATAACTTCCCTACCGCGAGATCCTTTTCAACAAACTTGAGTTGAAATGCCAAAGGTAAGTCATCCCAATTGGCAGTAATGATAAATGGCGGGTTAATGATGGGTTTGCCTACTTTCGGCTCTTCCGTTTCCGCTTTCACCAGCATGACACCTTTGGTCATAAGATCGATACCAGTATAGAGGTTATAGGTGCTACAAGAGCCCGCAACAACGGCAAGGATTAACCCTAACACCGCAGAGACGGTGATTACGTACACTCTAAGGCTGTCTTTGATCTTCACCGATGACTTTCCTATTGATGCCGTGACTTGGACTTGAGCACATAGCCAAAGTTAGGAAGCGTATGAATAAGCTTGGTGTTTTGTCCCTTATCCACCGCCTGACGCAGCTTAAACATGTGAACTTTCAAGCTGTTACTTTCTGGTGACGCATCGCCCCAGACCAATCGCATTATCTTACTTCGACTTACTGGTGAAGGACTAGCGCTCATCATCACTTTCAAAATATTGTAGCAAGTCGGTGATAAATTGAGAGAATCTTCCCCTCGAAAGACCTCCCTACTGCTGATATCGAGTACCAAGTCCCCCACAACGAGCCGCTCTGGCGCGCCACTTCTACGTTTTAACAACACCTGTACACGAGCGAGCAGTTCTTCAAGGGCAAAAGGCTTGACCATGTAGTCATCAGCACCAACCTGAAAGCCTGCTAATTTATCGCTCAGATCGCTTCTCGCGCTCAGAATCAAAATAGGTAAGTCAATACCATCTAAACGCAACTCTTCACAGACTTTTAAACCTGACAATTGGGGTAAGTTGACGTCCAGAATGACCAGATCATAGTCATCTGAACGAGCTAACTTTAACGCCATCATACCATTGGATGCATGGTCACAATGAATCCCATTCATCTCTAAGTATTCCATGATGGTCTTTGCTAATTCAATATTGTCGTCGACCAACAAAAGGTGCTTGTGCATTACATCCATTTACCTACATTCCATCACTAACAATCTTCGGTCTCTAACGTTGTCATGCTTTTCCCAGTGCGGCTTGCCGTCGCTGGCACGTAATGAATGCGGCAATGAAACGAGGTTAAGTCGTCCCAATCACCATAAAACTGGGGAAAAACCCAAAATCCGCCATCGTAATCAGTTTCAAAATTCAGCGTATCTTCACCATGATAATCTTGATTAAGAGGTGAGACATCGGCATCAACCAACTCATTAAATTGTTCGTATGCTTGGCGCTGGAAGACATCAAACCAAGGATAGTTGTCTTCATTGGTTAAACGAATTTGTTGCCCATTTAGCACCAAACAACGCATTTGCTTGTGGTAATCACAAGGCTGGATATTAGCCGAAGGAAGTTGTGATTTGGCAGATGCCAACGCAAATGCAGACTCGATCGCCCCTTGAGTAGCCTTTAGAGTGGCAACTCTCGCCTCTGATTGTATTCCCAAGAATTTAGGCGCAGCAATAACGGCCAAGATACCTAAAATAACGATGACAACGACCAGTTCGATCAGAGTAAAACCTTTATTCTTCATAAAATCTCCAAACCGTTGAGACGTCCTTGTCTATAGATTTAAATAACGTAGTCAACGCTGCGCTGACGTTTAATATGACGTTTGGCTGTGTACATGTTTCTGTCGGCAATTTCGATGGCAGTATTGACATCGTGGTTGTTCACTTTTGATAGGCCGTACGCAAAGGACAAGTCGTACCCTTTTTCTGCAAAGTAACGCGTCATTTTCACGTTTAACGAATTGAGTCTGTTTTCGATATCGTCGTAAGTAGAGGTATCAAAAATGATTACAAACTCATCACCGCCATAACGAATCACCACGTCTTTATCTCGAAGTGATGATTTCAATAAACACGCAAAATCGACAAGGCAACTGTCTCCGACTCTATGACCAAACGCGTCGTTAATGGCTTTAAAGCCATTCATATCCAAAAAGGCAACGATCCGGTTTTCATACGCTCCTAAGTGGTACTTCAAAAACGAGCGGGTATAACACTTGGTTAGCTCATCTTTACTCACATCCACCAAACCAACGTTTGAGGGGCAAACGGTCGCAATGATGAATTTCTTGCCGTTGTAGACCATTTTTTCGCGAATCGTGTCGTACTCAATACCCTCGAAAAACTCTTTGTCTTTGTGGAACATAAGATGTTCGTCTTGCAGCAAGTTCTTATCTTTCTCTAAGCACAAACGGTAGCTTTCGTTTTCGTGAATGATCTCTTGCGGTTTCACACCAACAATACTGGTTCCGACCAACTCTCGGTGTGCCGCGTTATCAAAAATCACCACACCTTGCTCGTTTCTCATGATGACCAGCTTTTCAGCTGAATCGAGCATCGACACAACGCCATTCGCAATAATCGATGTATTATTGAAATAGATGTCTCTTAGGTTGCTCAGAGTCGTATTTACGTCTTCGTTGTGCACAACGCCCAAGATGTCATGGTCTTCAATAAAGCGATTCACTTCTTCGCTCTGTACATCTTCAATATTGTTTTCAATCAGAAAGTTATAAAGCTTGTAATCTAAATCCAAGCTCATTCGTAGCAGTGCTTCTACAGGTGCATCTTGCTCAAGGTTGGAAAAGCAATCTAGCTCAACAATCTCCTCTAACGGCATTGCTGGATAGAAATAGAAACCTTGAATCGTTGGCTTTTCGGCAAACAATTCGATCAGTTCTTTTTGACGCTTGTTCTCAACACCTTCAAAAACAACTTTGTGTGTACATAGCGTTTTGATCTTTGAGTACAAAAACGACAGATGCTTAAATTTGCTGTAGTTTTTCTCAATGTCATGAACCAACGAACGGTCAAATTTGACTTCATCCGCGCCGATAGTGAGCGCCAAATCCGCTCTCGCGAAATCTTTACCGAAATCATCAATAGACAGCTTGATGCCGTTGTCTTTTAGCAGTGCAACATGATTAAGAAATTCGTCGTTGAGCTCAACACCTTGATGCTCAACCAACTCTAAAGAAACGTTCTTTCCTTTTAGCTGCTTGATCGCACTGAAGACAAAGTAATCATTCAAAACACTGGTTGGGTAGATGTTGATGGATACCGGAATTTGAATGTCAAACTTCGCGATGTCTTCCAAACAACGCTTCATCACTGATAGATCAAGCGCCATGTTGTCTTTCACTTCGGCGAAAAATTCAGGCAGTGTTTTTTCAACGTCGACTGGTCGTAGCAAAGCTTCAAGACCAACGATCACGCCATCTTTTAGTTTTGGTTGGTACAACAAGTTGAAATCTGACATTAAGAGACCTTTATAAGTGTTTTTATTGAGTTGGTATTCACGTAGTTCGCTGACCAACACGTTTAATGACACTCGCCTCTACTTCCTGTTAATCATTAACAAGGTTAAATTCCATCTCAAAGCCAACGCTTTAAGAGGCATAGTGTGTGATATGAGTCATATCTTAAATTTCTCATGGTTAACGCTAAGTTAACGCCCGAACTTGTTTTGATGATTTGTTTTTATCGTCACCATAACGGTATGTTTTAAGCGACTTTTAAGGGAACTTTTTAAGGGAATACGCACAGCTTTTGAGCACAAAAAAAGCCACTTTAAAAAGTGGCTCTAAGAATCATTTTGTTAGCCCACTACACTCTACAGGGTCTTTGACGACCACGGTTGCGGCTGCACTAGTCGCACCGGCTTGTGTGTATTTGATACAAGTTTTGTCATAACCCGCAATGCCGAAGTAGATTGAATCGCCACCAGGGATTTCTTTGTGTGCCCAGTCTTCTCTCAAGCCTTGCACCACAATAGATAGGTCATTCAAGGTTGCTTTTGGGTACCCGTAAGCGATAGCCAAATCAAGCGTACCTGTACCATCAGTATCCAAGTTAGCCTCTTCTGCGCGTTCGACACCCATTAATGCCGCTTTGCCGTAAACAATGCCCATCGCACCGTTCATCGCCCCTCTAAACCCAGCAATTGCCGCGTTTCTTGCATCATCTTGCAAATTCAAGAATCGAGGCGCTGCTGTCACAGATAAAATACCTAAGATGACAATGACCACGACCAATTCAATTAAGGTAAACCCTTTCGCCTTCATTTTTTATTTCCCAACTACAAACGAGAGAAAAATCACGATGACAAGAGGCAGAAGCCCTGACTCTCCATCGGTTGACGGCGAATATACGACGAAGAAAGTTAACGCAGGGTTAACTCAAAACGGGCAGAAAAAATAAAGTTTAGGCAATCGATTAGCGCGGACAAAAACATGCGTGTAAGAGGAAGATTTAAGCAGTATCACAAGCAAAAGTTACGATTTAGACACTATTGCCACCGTAAAACAATTACGCTCCACTTGATGTGATACAGAAAACGCATCCGTCATCTGGGCAATGAGCATCAAACCTCGCCCTGAAGGCATCCAACTCTGTTCATCAAATAGATTTGGCGTCTCAATTTGCTTTGAGGTGTAACTTTGGAAGGTTTCATCAGAAATGCGATTGCCATAATCAGATACACGCACTTCTATGTTGTGCTGCTCACCTTGTGTTAGTTCGCACTCTAACTCGATCGTTTTTCCGGTTTGTTCTTGATAGGCATGGATGAAAGCATTGTTCATCAACTCAACCACACACAACTCTAGGGTTTGCATGGCATGAGAAGAAACCGAATGTTGTTGAAGGAACGCAACCAATTCGAGACTCGCTTGGCGTGAAACTTCTAAAGACGCTTGATAGGATTTCTGGAATACCGCACTCGGCGAATTGACGGCTTGCGACTGCCTAGAACCCAACCATTGCACTTTCAACACGCTCACATCATCGTCGAGTTCCGGTTTTCCTTGCCAGTTTTGCACTTGCTCCAAAACGACATTGGTTTGTGCCTTTTCTGGCATCGCTTGACTCCCTTCGATGTTGGATAGCAGTCGGTCAATGCCGTAAAGCTCCTCACCTTGCTTGGCTTCTATTAGGCCATCGGAGAAAAACCAAAGGGCGTCATTAGGCTTAAGTTGGATACTGCCACCTTGGTACATCATCGGCTCTAATGCCCCGACAATGAAGTTGTTGTCGCCAACAAGTTCCAAGCAGTTGTGTTCCGTCTGTTGCCAAACGAATTTAGGGTGCCCTGCAGTGCAATAATTCAGTTCACCGGTTTCGGTGTTCAACACGGCGTATTCGATAGTGAAATAGAGCTTGCTGTTCTGCGTTTGCTGGTAGCGTCGATTGAGCCTTTCAACGACTGCTACTGGCTCACTTATTTGATATTCATTTTGGTGCCAGTCTAACGTTATCGACTCCGATTGGTGACGTTGTGACAAAGTTTGCTGGACTGAAAATGCCATCAGTGCTGAAGAAATACCATGCCCCGATACATCAAATACGTAGAAAGCAACATGTTGCTCATCAAGCTCCACATAGCCCAACATATCCCCACCGATCTTGGTACAAGGGACATAAGTAAAGCTGAATTGTGCCGTGTGAATTTGTTCTCCCACTGGCAACAGTTGCCCCATTAACTCTCCAGCCGAATCCAAATCCTGCTGAATGGTTTGATAGGCTAAATCGAGCTCTTGGTTTTTTGTCGTGAGCGTATTGTGCAATTCTAAGGTACGAAAACCCGCTCGGATGCGCGCTTGTAGTTCCTCTACAGATGTCTTCTTGTCGACAAAGTCATCGGCGCCTGCATCCATGCCTTTGATGATGGATTCTTGATCGTTACGGGAAGAGAGAAGCACAAAGAAGATATAACGAGAAAACGCCGACGATTTAAGCTCACGGCAAAGCTCAATGCCACTGATGCCCGGCATCATCAAATCACTGAGGACAAACTGAATGTCAGTTCGGTGAGTCAGCACTTCTAACGCAGACTCACCATCTTCAACGGCAATGACCTCGTACCCTTGCTTTTGCAATGCGCTGGTCATATAGAGCAACACCGTTTTACTGTCATCGACCAACAAAATTGATTTCATAATGCTCCCTGCTTATGACGCAGTGCCTAATGAAGGATGGCGTTAGTGGACTGTTCGTCTCTAAATCGAGTGTAATCTTCTGATAATAGTTGGTGTTGGTAACGGGTATAAGACAACGCCTCATTCGAGACAACGATTTGGTTTTCTTTTTCCACCAGTTGCCCGCGCAGCAATTCAATTTGTTGATGTTGTTGAGTGTGGTTTTGATACATCGCAACTAATCCACACACAGACGCTACGAGCAGCGTACACAACACGCCATTGATGGTTTTACTTCGAACACGCATAACCTCTCCTTGTCGCTTGGTATCCTTCATTACTTGGTGAAGTCCAATAATGATTGGGACGTCTACAAACTAAGAACTCAAGGTTCCAAAACGCCGTGAGAGCCAATTGATGTTGTTTCATTAACAGAGTTAATTATAGGAGAAAGGCAGAAAAAGAAGAGAAAACCTGAACAAATTGAAGATCTTTGCGCTTAAAACGACAAAAAGCAGCAAGTCTACAAAAGCCTTGCTGCTTAGAAAAATCACGCTAGAAGTTAGCCTTGAAACGCTTCACGCACCGATACTTGTTCAAACCAACGCGCAATATTGGGGTAGGTTTCGAACACTTCAATACTCAAGCCATTTACGGCAAAACCAACAAAAATGTAGCCGGTAATGTCTACGATGGTGAAGTTATCCGTGGCGATATGCTCGCTTTCTGATAGGCGCTTGTCGAGAATTGGTAGGAATTCTAATACGCGAGATTTCGACTCGTCACCCCACGCAGCAACACAGTTTTCACGATCTTGGTAAATTGCTGTGATATTGCGAAACGCCTGAAAAGCCGTGTACAAACCTTGGAATTCGACAACGCGATGCCACATTTCCACCTGAGCACGTTCGAGCTGGTTAGCACCAAACAGCGCCAGATCATTTTCAAACGCTTCATCTAGGTAGCGACAAATTGCCACGCTTTCACAGATCGTCGTGCCATCATCCAGTTCCAGCAGAGGCACTTTGCCGTTCACGCTTTTCGATTTAAACGGTTCAGATAGGTTATCACCCTCACGAACGTTCAGCGCAATTCGCTCAACCTCGCCACCGATTTCCTTTAGAAAAATGCTAACTCGCTTACAACTTGGAGTCATTGCGGTTTCATAGAGCTTCATTTCACATCCTTTTATCTTTTTCTAACCGATTGGTTAGGATATACTGTAGCCAGTTTATAAACGATCAGTCAAGAACTTCACTATCAAAAATTTTCAAACAGTTGTGGGTCTGTTTGCTGAGCGAGATTTTTGATGCCGTTTGTGAGTTCACATGAATTTGGGGGCTGATACCCAAAAATAGATGGGTATTCATCATATTGGTTCAGTTCGAACGCTAGAGGTTCTCTGTACCATCCCTCCAAAGCAATTTAATTACCCGATAAGCAGACCCAGGCAGGTAATTTATGGCAAGAAAAGCCAACTTCGACCGAGATGAAAAGCTTCTCGTGGCTATGGATGTGTTTTGGCGCAAGGGCTTTGCGAACACGTCGATCTCGGATCTCACCGACGAGTTGAACATCAACCGCTTCAGTCTTTACAACACCTATGGTGACAAGCAACAGCTCTACTACGAAGCGCTCGATACTTACTTGAAAAAGGTCTCGCTACCGTCACTGAATGATTTGGAAAAAGACGACGCGTCTTTACCTGAGTTGGAATCGTTCCTTAAATCTTTTGCTGAGCTGCAACGCAAACGCAACTGTGGGTGTTTTATCCAAAATGCGTTGATTGAGCACGCTGGGGAAGACGATGATGTACTGCGCAAAGGGCATTTTTTGTTTGACCATCTTATCGACATCATTGCGGATGCGCTGACCAATGCGCAAAAAGAAACCTTAGTGCCGAAAACGCTGAAACCAGAAGAGCTCGCTCGTTTTGTTCTCAACAACATGCAAGGTATGCGCGTACTTGGCAAAGCCAAACGTTATGCCGACTTGGATACCGCGCTTTCCTGCTTGCTGGTTTTGATTAGGAAGTGACATGTCGATTGAAGTGATAGCAGTACGTCTTACCAAAGGCATGGACTTAAAGCTGAGCCTAGCGAAATTGGTCGAGCAGCATGGTATCAAAGCAGGCTCGATTGCCTCATGCGTTGGCTGTGTCTCTGACCTCAACCTTCGTTTGGCAAGTGCAGAGAGTACGTTAACCAAGCAAGAGCCATTTGAAATCGTCTCTGTGATGGGAACCCTAACGCCTGAACATCAACACGTTCATATCTCGGTGTCTGATCGTGAAGGACGAGTCTGGGGCGGGCATTTAATGGAAGGCACGGTTATTGATACCACCGCAGAATTGATCATCCATTCTTACTCAGAACTTGAGTTCACTAGAGCGATGGACGACTCGACTGGCTATACCGAACTACAAGTGAATCCTTCCAAATAGTAAAAAGCTCCAGAGCCATACTGTACTGTCTCTGGAGCTTTATTCGCTTGTCTCTTACGCCAATAACTTATTCATATCGAGCAAGCTAATTTCGAGGATCATTCCTCGGCTAAGTAACAAACCTGATTATCGTCGACTGTTACTTGCCACGTTTTTAGACAGTGCGCATCGTCTTCCAAACATTGCCCACTCTTTAAACTGAAGTGCTGTTTATACAGTGGTGATGCAACACACATCTCACCATCGATATCACCGACAATCCCTCGACTCATCACATAAGCCTTACCTATTGGGTCCCAATCTTGAACGGCGTAAACACCGCTATCTGGAATGTAGAATAACGCAACGTGCTCGCCTTCAATCAATACAGTAGCACCGATAAACGGCATTAAGTCATCAAGCTGACACAATTTCACTTTGGTTAAAGCTGCCATTTACACCTCCTGTTTCACGGGAATACGCTGACCGCGCACACGTTGGTACGGCAAGACTTTACTGCCCGACGTGCTGTTCAAGAAAGGACGGAAGCGTTGCAGTTTTTGAGGATTATCCAGCGTACTCTTCCACTCACATTGATAGGTATCTACGACTCGCGCCATTTGTTCATCCAAAGAATCACATAAATTCAGAGAGTCATCCAAAATCACTTGTTTAAGGTAATCTAGGCCCCCTTCCATGTTCTCCATCCACACCGACGTGCGCTGCAAGCGATCAGCGGTGCTGACGTAGAACATCAATACTCGGTCGATCATGGTGATCAACTCTGATTTGGATAGATCGGATGCAAACAAATCCGCGTGTCTTGGTCTCATGCCGCCATTACCGCAAACGTATAGATTCCAGCCGTTTTCGGTGGCGATCACCCCAATGTCTTTACTTTGCGCTTCTGCACACTCGCGAGTACAGCCCGATACGGCAAACTTAAGCTTATGGGGCGCTCGCAATCCTTTGTAGCGGTTCTCTAACTCAATGGCTAATCCAACTGAATCATCAACACCATAACGACACCAAGTAGAACCCACGCACGATTTCACGGTGCGCACCGATTTACCGTAGGCGTGCCCTGTTTCAAAACCGGCATCGATTAAGGTTTGCCAGATTTCAGGAAGCTGTTCTAACTGCGCGCCAAATAAATCCACCCGCTGACCGCCAGTGATCTTGGTGTACAGATCGTATTGCTGAGCAACTTCGCCTAGCACGATGAGTTTGTCTGGTGTGATTTCGCCGCCCGGAACACGAGGTACAATCGAGTAAGAGCCATCTTTTTGCAGGTTCGCCATAAAGGCATCGTTGGAATCTTGCAGAGATTGATGCTGTCGCTCCATAATGTGTTCATTCCACAAAGAAGCAAATACAGATGCTGCTGTCGGCTTACAGATATCACACCCATGCCCTTTGCCATGCAGTGCAATTAAGGTGTCGAAGTCTTTGATTTGTTCCACTTGGCAAATATGGAACATATCTTGGCGACTGAGCTCAAAGTGCTCACAAAGGTGGTTGTTAACCTCTACCCCCATAGCTGCCAATTGAGTATCCAATACCGACTTCACCATATTGCTACAGCCACCACAGCCAGTACCGGCTTTGGTATTGGCTTTAAGGTCCGTCAGGTTGGTAGTGCCAGCTTGAATCTCGGCAACTAAGTCGCCTTTTGTGACGTTGTGACAAGAACAGATGATAGCGCTGTCTGGCATCTCTCCGTCCAGCATTCCGGTATCAAACAGCAGGTTCGCGGCGTGGTCTGGCAGGACCGTTTTGTTCAAATAACACTGCAAAAGCGCATCGTAGTCACTGTTGTCACCAACGAGAATCGCACCAAGCAATTGGGTGCCGCTTGCATCAACCACCAGCTTTTTGTAGATGCCTGCGACCGCATCTTGCAAGACCATTTCTTGTGCGCCTTCGGTTTGCATTTGTGCATCGCCGATAGACGCCACATCCACCCCAAGCAGCTTGAGTTTGGTGCTCATGTCTGCACCTTTAAAACCTTCGCTTGGCATTCCAGTCAGGACATCGGCAGTGGTTCTCGCCATGGTGTAACCGGGTGCGACTAAACCAAATATCTTCTGCTCCCAAAGGGCACATTCGCCAATCGCGTAAATATTCTCATCGCTGGTTTGGCATTGGTTGTTAATCACAATACCGCCTCGCTCGCCTACTTCTAGCTCAGCCAACCCTGCCAACTCATCTTGAGGGCGAATCCCTGCGGAAAAGACTATGACATCTACTTCGAGAGGATCTTTGTCTTTAAACACCATACGATGCTTAGCCGTTTCACCATCGCAGATTCGTTCCGTACCCGTTGAGGTGTGAACGGTTAGCCCTAGCGCTTCAATCTTCTCTTTTAGCACTAAGCCAGCACCATCGTCTAACTGCACGGGCATCAGGCGAGGAGCAAATTCAATGACGTGAGTTTCTAACCCCAATAGTTTGAGTGCATTTGCCGCTTCTAAACCCAATAAGCCGCCGCCAATCACTGCGCCTGTTCTTGCGCCTTCACATGCCTTTTTGATTTGTGAAAGATCATCAAGCGTGCGGTAGACAAACACGTTGTCGCGGTCTTTACCTTCAATTGGTGGCACAAATGGGTACGAACCAGTCGCGAGCACAAGTTGGTCGTAACCCAGCACATCTTCACCATCAAGCAGAAGGCGCTTTTGTTCTCTGTCGATGCCTGTTACTTGGCTGCCAAGTACGAGTTGGATGCCATGCATGTCGTACCATTCTTGGTTACTCAGCATCAAATCATCATGAGACTTACCCGCAAACAAAGAGGACAACTGTACACGGTCATACGCGATAAAGCGCTCTGCACCAATAACGGTAATTCGGTGCTCCAAATGCGCGTTTTTCTGCACTAATTGCTCGACGAGGTGTTGCCCGACCATACCGTTGCCTACCACAACGATGTGGCTCAATGCGTTCTTTACTGGAATCGTTAAAGGACTGTTCATCGCTGCCTCCTTATGCAGTTTGCGCTGCGGTTTTGGGTTTGTCTTCTTTCGAAGCAGGAATCTCGACTTTGGATTGCTTCTCGTAAAGGAACTTCAGCACCGCTTGTCGACACTTCTGATACTGCGCATCATCCGCCAGTGCGACACGCTCACGAGGGCGCGGTAGATTCACTTCTAACACTTCACCAATGGTTGCTGCCGGTCCGTTGGTCATCATCACGATTTTGTCAGATAGCAGCACCGCTTCATCCACGTCATGGGTAATCATGATGACGGTATTGTTTAGCTCGGCTTGAATCTTCATCAGTGCATCCTGTAAGTGCGCACGTGTTAACGCATCCAACGCACCAAATGGTTCATCCATCAGCAAAACCTTTGGTTGAAGTGCCAGTGCTCTCGCAATGCCGACTCGCTGCTTCATACCGCCCGAGATTTCATCCGGCTTTTTGTGCGCAGCATGCTGCATTTGAATCAGCTCCAAATAGTGATTCACTTGCTCCTGAATCCACGCTTTGCCCTTTTTGCCGGCAATTTGTTTTACTGCGAGCTCAACGTTTTGATACACAGTGAGCCAAGGCAATAATGAATGGTTTTGGAACACCACTGCGCGGTCAGGTCCCGGTCCAGCAACTTCTCGTCCATCGACGATCACGCCGCCGTCTGTTGGCATGTGCAGACCCGCGACTAAGTTCAATACCGTTGATTTACCGCAGCCAGAGTGGCCAATCAGCGATACAAACTCGCCTTTATTGATTTGTAAATCGACGTTCTTAAGCGCGATGAACTCGCCATCTGGCGTTGGGAATCGCATCCCTAAACGCGTTAGATCTAATAATGCTTTTTCCATGATCTTTTCCCTTATCTCAACGCTTGTTGTTTATTCCAAGACAACCACTTTTGAAGTTGCAGCATGCCTCTATCGAGCATCAAACCGATAAAACCGATGGTGATGACAGCCACCATGATGCGCCCCAATGATGCTGAACTGCCGTTCTGGAACTCATCCCAAACGAACTTGCCTAACCCTGGGTTCTGCGCGAGCATCTCTGCTGCAATCAATACCATCCAAGCGATACCTAAAGAGAGACGTAAACCGGTGAAGATCATTGGAATGGCAGAAGGTAAAACGATGGTGCGTATGTGCTGCCACCACGAAAGTTGAAGCACTTTGCTCACATTGATTAAGTCTTTATCAACGCTCGTCACACCCACAGCGGTGTTAATCAGCGTCGGCCACAAGCTACACAGCGCCACTGTGATCAGAGAGTTAATGAACGACTTAGCAAACATCGGGTCATCACTCACATAAGTAGCACTCACCACCATAGTAACGATAGGCAGCCAAGCCAAAGGTGATACGGGCTTGAGCAATTGAATGATTGGGTTGAACGCTTGATACAGCCCTTGATTAAGACCAAGCACGATGCCAAGCGGAATCGCGATAACCGTCGCCAGCAAAAAGCCTGCAGTCACAGTTACTAAGCTTGTTATGATTTGGTCGAAGAACGTCGGTTTACCAGTGTAAGGACGAATCTTTACTTCGGCGTCTGGATTCTTGGCTAACTTCGCGGCATTGCGTTTTTCCTGACGCTCGATAAACGCTTGTCCCTTTTCTCGCTCTTGCCAATGGTCATCGACAAGGTTGCTGAACTGTTGAAAAGTTTGCACTGGCCCCGGTAGCGTACCTAATGAAGTTTGCACTTCTTTCGCTGCTAAGTGCCACATTGCCAAAAAGATCAACAAACCAATCACGGGCAAAAGCACCAACCGACTTCGGTTCACTACCTGCTTAGCAGGAAAAAGGGAAATGACATTACTAGACATACTCACTCCTAAGAAATTTACATCCTTGTTATTGCGGGCAGACTCACCTGCCCGCTGTATTTTTTGTAGGACTGCTAACCCTAAACTTTGTCTTTTCCTTTAAGCCCGATAGAGAACTTCTCTAGATATTTATTTGGCTCGCGACCGTCATAAACGATGTTGTCGATAAAGTGTGTTTGTGGCGCACGAAAACCATCTTCAGCACTGAAATCTGGGAAGTCTTTTTTGCTCAACACACCATCTTCAATCAGTGCTTGAGCCGCTTGTTGGTAAATGTCCGGACGGTAAACCTCTTTTGCCACATCCATGTACCAATCATCGGATTTCTCGCTTGAGATCTGTCCCCAGCGGCGCATTTGGGTCAGATACCAAATCGCGTCGCTGTAGTACGGGTACGTGGCGTTATGACGGAAGAACACGTTGAAGTCTGGCACGTCTCGTTTGTCGCCTTTCTCGTATTCAAATGTGCCCGTCATTGAGTTGGCGATAACTTCGGCATCCGCTCCAACGTATTCGCTTTTTGATAGCATCTTCACTGCTTCTTGGCGGTTGGCATTGTCGTTTTCATCCAACCAATGTGCCGCTCGAATCAAGGCTTTGACTACTCGAATGTGCGTGTTTGGATACTTCTCAGCCCAAGCTTTGGAAACACCAAACACTTTCTCTGGGTTGTTCTTCCAGATCTCGTAATCGGTCACGACTGGTGTGCCAATGCCTTTGAATACGGCTTGTTGGTTCCAGGGTTCGCCTACGCAGTACCCTTTGATCGTGCCCGCTTCCATCGTCGCTGGCATTTGTGGTGGCGGTGTAACACTCAATAGAACGTCAGCATCCAACTGGCCACTGTTATCGCCTGATTCTGGGGCATAAAAACCTGGATGGATCCCACCCGCTGCTAACCAGTATCGCAACTCATAGTTGTGCGTCGATACAGGGAACACCATGCCCATATTGAAAGGTTTGCCTTTATCCAGATAGCTGTCGACCACAGGCTTCAGTGCATCCGCTTTGATTGGGTGAACAGGTTTGCCATCTGGTTGTTTTGGAATGTATTGCTTCATCTGCTCCCAGGTATCATTGGAAACCGTGATTGCGTTGCCGTTCAAATCCATACTGAACGCGGTAATCACTTCTGCTTTTGTGCCGACACCAATCGTTGCGCCCAATGGCTGACCAGCAAGCATGTGCGCACCAGCAAGCTCACCATCGATGACTCGGTCTAAAAGCACCTTCCAGTTTGCTTGCGCTTCTAAAGTGACGTACAAGCCTTCGTCTTCAAAAAAACCTTTCTCATAAGCAACCGCCAGCGGTGCCATATCGGTTAACTTAATAAAACCAAACTTCAGGTCTTCAATTTCTGGCTCACCCAACTCTGCCTTTACGCTGACCGTGGTGAATACCGATAACGAAATTGCTGACACTTTCAGCATCGAACTCCATTTCATTGGTTTGCTCCCATAAAAAAAGCGCCACTACTCCGAAGAGCAGTAGCGCCGTTGCTAAGTCTACAATTACCGCCGTTGATAATTGAGATAAGCGATTCAACAATAAACCCAATTCTAACTTTTTCATTATTAAGACAATCAATTACTGTGCCAACTTATTTTTCACAGTAAATACAATGAATTAGTTTATTCCACCGTTTCTTATTCCCTGTTATTGCTTGCTGATAGTGCAACACGCACCACGTTAGAAAATGCACCCTAACCCCAAAGTGGTAGAGCAACTAATCCAACACTTCCAAAGTAGTTATCAAATTCTTGGCAACTTGTGCGAGCGTTTGGCTCGATTGCATGGCTGAATTTCTTAGCGCTTTATAAGCCTGATCTTCATCAACGCTGTGCATCTTCATCAGCAACCCCTTGGCTTTTTCCACCAGCTTGCGCTCTTCGATCTTATGGGTCAGCGATTCAATTTCCGATTGCATACTTTCGAATTTCGCTCTCACCAATGTCGCATGTTCAATCCAAGGCTGAAGTGCAAATTCACTATCGTGCGGCATGAGCACATAGTCCATTTTTTCTGATAACCGATTGATATCATTGGATGATAATTGCTTTAAGACGATAAGAAGTGGTGCCGATCTTCTGCGGCAGAAATCGACGATCAAACGCAGTTCTGCGGTTGGTTGCTGCCATCCGACCACAACGCTTGCTGACGGTTCTCGCTGCATAAGCGTTTCTAGTTGTGCCAATTGGCAACCGATGATGTTGTCGTAATCTTTGCTCAATAAGCCGGACAATCGAGCCTGCTCTTGGAGGCTATCACAGCACACTATGATAGGTGTTTTTGACGTTGATTGAGTCATGCACATTCCTTGTTTATATCTCACTCACTAAGAGAGACATAACAAGGAATGTGCCAACTAAAGCTGAAGCATTTTAACTAGAGGCGAGATGTTCTTTGAAGAAGCCGAGCGTGCGTTCCCAAGCGAGCGCTGCTTCTTCCGGTGCGTAGCGTGCCGTTGAGTCGTTATGGAAGCCGTGGTTGACGTTCTCATACATTAACGCTTGATACCGTGCGTCAGTTGCAATTAACTGCTGCTCATAGGCAGGCCATGTGTCGTTAACACGCTTATCGAGCCCTGCAAAGTGAATCATCAATGGCCCTTTGACTTGCTTTTGGATCTCTTGCGCCGCGGGTGTTCCATAGAAAGGCACACCTGCATCGAGCTCTTCTGGCATTACCGCTGCAAGCATGTTGACTATGTATCCACCGAAGCAGAATCCAACCGCGCCCAATTTACCGTTGCCACCCTCGTATTGTTTGAGGAAGTTAGCGGCTGCAATAAAGTCTTGTTCAATCTTGGCTCTGTCCATCTCTTTCTGCATGGCGCGACCTTCATCGTCGTTCCCCGGATAGCCGCCGAGTGGATAAAGCGCGTCTGGAGCGAAAGCAATAAAGCCGTCCTTTGCAAGTCGTCTTGCGACATCTTTGATATAAGGGTTCAGACCTCGGTTTTCATGAATCACCAACACAGTCGGCGATTTCAAGGTCTTCTTCTGTGGCATCACCAAATAACCACGCCCTTCTCCATGCCCATTTGGAGATGGAAAGGTTTCGTAAGTTGCTTTGATGTCAGGATCGTTAAATGAAACTTGTTCTGCGAGTGCGTAATTCGGGGTTAGTGCATCGACCAGTGCTGTCATGCTAAAGCCGAGCACCGCAAGGCCACCCAGCCTATTAAGAAACTCACGGCGCGAGATTTTTCCGTGGGCGTATTCGTCGTACCAATCGAAGGCTTCTTGCGGGATCGGATGAGAAGCCTTTTCACTAGGAGTGGTATGCTTTAGAACCATTATCCATGTCCTCTGTGTCTTACCATATGGGAATTTCTCATTCTCAAAAGCGCAGCGAGAAACGAACGCTATCGAGGCTAAAACTGCGGTTTCACCACTCTGATAAGGAGCAAGGTGGTGAAACACATCATTGGCGAGCTAGGATCTTTTACCTTCTTCAAACAATAGATAATGGATTCAGATTCAACAACTTTGCGTCGTTGGTTTTACATTAATTGACAATAGTGCGTTATTGCTGGCCGCAATAGGCTTGCCAGTAAGAGAAGGCGCGTTCGAATGCTTTTTCCCTGTCGTGCATTTGTGCAAATAGCACCACTGTCATTGTGGCAAGAACCGTATTTGCCATTTGGTTCATGTCATCTTCTGACGTCCCAAACGGGCAGTTCGCAGGCATTGGCACCTCAGACAGCATTTGCTCCGTCCAGTAGTGCGATGTCACGCCGCTTGTTTGGCTTAACCATACGGTTTGGCTTACTTTCGGGTTGTATTCTGACTCACCCGATTGTCCTTTGAATGACACAACGGCATGAGCGGTTTGACCAATCTCGAATTCGACTTCAGCATGAAGTTGTTGGAACCCAGGATGGAAGCTACCACGAATACCAACCGTCGCCTGCCCCGGATTCAATGCTCGAACCACGGTATTAATCGGTGTTCTAAGCCCATAACGATTCTTCCAACCGATCATGGTTTCTGCTTGAGGAGCAAACGCACTCAGCGGTAGATACACAATGTTTTGTGTGTCTAATACACGCTTTGCTTCTTCTACTGATTCCGCTTTCTCAATAGCAAACTTGTCGAGGTAATCTTCTGCGTGTAAACGACCAGATTGACGGTCGTGATAGCCGTGCATCAGCACTTTATGGCCATTATCGGCGAGGATCTTCGCTGCCAACAGATGCCAAGGCTGACCTGCCGCTTCACGTTTGCCTGCATAACATGGCCAATCAATATCTGCACCAATAGCTGGCATGCGGGATTGGAATGCTTTCACAAAGCCAGCGATTTCTTGTTGAGTCTCGTTCTGTACACGGATCAGCATCAATAACATTGCCATCTGACCGTCATCGCACTCACCGTTTAGGTATTCATCCATAACTCGAAACGCTTGGTCAAAGTTCAGTGGTTTTCTACCACGTTCGCCACGACCGACTGTTCTAATACATTCCAAAATGCTGCTCATATTCCCTCGTATTCCGTCACTGACTGTACGGTTTCTATTAGTTGTTCGCGCAGTTTGACAACTTCTCCCATCACAATCAATGCTGGGCTCACGCCTTTAAGTGTAATCGATAAATCATTGAGCTGATTGAGTTGGGTAACATGAACTTGTTGTTGAGGGCTGCAACCATGAGTGATGATCGCGGCAGGGAAATCTGCTCTCAAACCGGAATTGATTAAACCCGTTTGTATTTGCGATGACTTTTCTAACCCCATATAGAAGACTAAAGTTTGTCCGCTTTGCATCAGTTGGCTCCAGGCTTCAAATGCGCCTGTTACCACTTGCCCCGTAACAAAGGTAACGCTGCGAGCAACGCCACGATGAGTCAGCGGAATCAAGCTGTTTGCGGAACACCCAATCGCAGCAGTAATACCGGGGATGACTTCGTAAGCGATTGAGTGTTTGACGAGTGCTAACGCCTCTTCGCCTCCACGGCCAAATACAAAAGGATCTCCCCCTTTTAAGCGCACAACTCGTTTTCCTTGTTGAGCAAGCGACACCATCAAGTCACAAATTTCTTCCTGACCAATACTGGGTTGTCCGCATCGTTTGCCCACGTAAATCCAATCGGCTTGTGACGAAGCCAACTCCAAAATATCTTTGTTAACCAGACGGTCGTACAGCAGAACCTCTGCCGACATAATCGCTTTCACAGCCTTTACCGTTAACAAGTCAGGATCGTGCGGCCCTGCTCCAACAATCGAGACAAAACCTTTGTGGTTCGCATCTAGACTTGCGGAGTTATTTTCTAAAAGTTGGTTCAGTTTGCTTGCTTGATCATGCTTAGAAAAGCGAGACGAGCCTTCTTGTTTCTGACTCGCTTGTCCTTTCTTAAACCAAGACTTTTGATAAGGCGCTTCCATGTGCTTATCCTCTTTATGACTTACTTTATTTGAATAGCCAAACTTTGCTGGTTCGCTTGCTGTTTACCCTTTTGATGCTGATGACTGTCGACCATCTGTTTGATTTGAGAAACGCACGAGCCACAGTTAGTGCCGCATTTGAGTTTGTTTTGAAGTTGAGTCAGTGAAGTGCAGTCTTGCTTATCCATCGCGTCATGTATTTGTTTATCAGTGACACGGAAACAACTACAAACCAGTTTGGCACTGCTTTGCGATTGAGTGATGGTAAGCAGTTGCGATAGCTCCATCGGCTTGCCAATCAAGCCAGTAAAGTTGGTGTAGTCGGTTTGAATCGGTTCGCTAGACACCACTAAAACAGAGCGAATGATACGAACGTCTCCAACAAGGTCGTAATCCACCGCTAGCCAACCCTGGGCAATATCTATCGTAATTCTGCGGCTCTTTTCCGTTCGACAAAAACTCTGCTTCTTTGGTCGCTTATCGTGTGCAAAGCGCCAAATGCCCAAATTGCTTTCTGCTTGAAATGCGCTGTAGAGAAACTTGCCGGAATCAAACTGTGTACCGATGAACATACCGTAGGTTTTGACCGCTGCGTCTTGCACTTCAACATAAGATGACTTAAACGCAGGCTGCCCGGAAATAGGGTCTTTTGCGCTGTTTACTATCGCGTTAACACTACTTTCACCGCCATATCGACCCGCCCAGTGCATTGACATAAACAGCTCCTGAAAACCCAAACCCTCATCAATGGCAACTTTGGCATAAATACCGGTGTTTGAAGCAGGCTGAAACAGCTTGGTGAGTTGTCCTGCTTTTAAGCGGTTTTGAGTAGCAGAGAGTGTGTTCATGTACACGGTTGGTTCTAACTCAGAGGCGGCAAGGTGTGCGATATGCCCTGTGCGCGTCATGGTATGCCATTGGTCGCGTTGCCTGCCCGTATTGAGCCACCAGCTTTTTGTTCTCTCTAAACGCGTTGGAGATTCACTGGTCACGACAAAACGCGCTTTACCATCTGGGTGCGAATAGACGCCATCAGCAAAAGGACGCTCTCCTCCCCATTGTGTTGGCACCCACTCTTCGTATTCTTGCTCGGTTAAGTTCGCGTATTCAGACAGGTCGAGCTTCAATGGCGAATCTGCATTCATGCCTGTCATCGCCGCATATTCCCTGAATACCGCCCGCTCAGAAGTAAACGCAAAACCATTTTGTGTCTTTTCCAATGCACACAGAGCTTGTCCGACTTGGCTTATCGCCCACCAATCTGATTTTGCTTCACCGGGAGGCGTTTGAAACTGACGCTGCCTAGAAAGTCGACGCTCAGAGTTGGTCAGCATGCCTTGTTTCTCCCCCCAGCCAGCGGCGGGCAGCAACAGGTCCGCGTAATGCGCGACATCCGAATCCACTGTGATATCGGAAACAATCACAAACGGACAAATCTCTAGTGCACGTTTTACCAATTGGTTATCTGGTAAAGAGACGACGGGATTGGTTGCCATGATCCAGAGAACTTTAATCTCACCACGTTCTACCGCCTCAAACAGCTCAACGGCTTTTAAACCGGGCTGA
Source organism: Vibrio sp. Sgm 5 (assembly GCF_026241575.1). NCBI lineage: Bacteria > Pseudomonadati > Pseudomonadota > Gammaproteobacteria > Vibrionales > Vibrionaceae > Vibrio > Vibrio sp. Sgm 5. The sequence goes on along the minus strand of NZ_JAPHPY010000009.1, from coordinate 114,148 downwards.
GTGGCAATTTCTGGTGAATCCCAAAACGCCTGCACTTGCTTGATAGACTCTGCGTCAAAAGCGCGATGAACCGCTAATTGATTTGCCAAACCACCGACTTCTCGTCCGCCCATCGCATTCGGCTGACCTGTAATAGAAAACGGCCCGCAACCTGACTTGGCAATTTTGCCTGACGCCAAGTGTGCATTAATAATGGCATTGCCTTTATCAACACCATTTTCGGCTTGGTTAACCCCTTGGCAAAACAACGTGATTGCGGTTGGGCTTTGCGCAAACCATTGGAAGAATGTCGTGAGTTTTTCTTCTGAAATGCCAATGGAAGACGTTAGGTTAGTGACATCGTAACGCGAATCAGAAACTTCTTCTGCAAGCGCATCAAACCCGTCGGCATAAGAATTAATGTATTTAGAATCAATATATTGCTGCTCAATAAGAAACTTAAGCAGCCCATTAAAAAGTGATACATCCCCATCATTTTTAATTGGTAGATGCAAATCCGCTTGCTGTGCTGTGACCGTTTCACGCGGGTCAATAACCACCAGTTTGAGATTAGGATTGTTCTCTCTCGCTTGTTGAATACGTCGAAATAAAACAGGGTGTGTCCAAGCTGTATTCGCACCGCAGATAACCAACAACTCGGTATTATCAATGTCGTCGTAATTGACAGGAACGACATCTTCACCAAATGCTCGTACATGAGCCGCAACCGCCGAAGACATGCACAAACGGGAGTTCGTATCGATGTTAGCGCTGCCAACATAGCCTTTCATGAGTTTGTTGGCGACGTAATAGTCTTCCGTCAACAACTGACCAGAAACATACATAGCGACGGAATCCGGTCCAAACTCCGCTTTCGCTTGATGAATCTTTTCTGCAATCAGATCTGTGGCTTGTTGCCATTGTACTTCTTGCCCTTGAGGTCGCTGCTTGGTGACAAGCTTTGGATACAGCAAGCGCGAAGGCATATTCAAGCTCTCTGCCAGCGCGACGCCCTTTACGCACAGTGATCCCGCATTTGCAGGATGACACGCATCCCCAACGATTCCTTTCGCATTGACCTCGACACCACATCCAACACCACAATAGGGACAAGTGGTTTTTTTGCATCCTTGCGACATTCCGCCCCCTGATTCTTTCCTTAGAATGACGAGCTACAAGCGAAAAAAAACCTCTCCCGAAACGAGAGAGGCTGCATTGCCTATAAAAGCTCAAAAAAGTAATACCCTATCCGCTTAACCGCCTGCTAAGGGAAAGCGGCGCATCGAGTTAACGATGAACGTAATCTAAATTGCAAACCCGATGCCAATTATATATTGCGTTATATTTCAAAAGCTTAACAAAATCCACTTTCACTTTAAAATTGGCAATGCACTGATTAGGTGCGAGTTTGAATCACAGAAGTGCAAGATTAACGGGCTAGTGCCATAACCAGTCTCGGCTCTCCATCACCGAAATAATCTTCTTCTTTTTCCAGAACCTTAAAGCCTAACGAAGTGTACAACTTGTAAGCTGGCGCATTGTTTGGGTCGACAGTTAACTTAACGGTAGAGCCGGAACTTGCTTTTGTGATTACATTCTCCACAAGCGAACGTGCAATCCCCTTTCCTCGATGCTGACTATCTACCGCAAGTGACAAAATCCAATGGGTGTTTTGTTCATCACTTTGTGCCATCAAAACATAGCCTGTGACTTGCTCGCCGTGTTTGGAAACCACCAATCCCTGTTGCCAGCAATCAAATGCTTGTCTGAAGAAGAATCTTGGATATGCATGATGCCCAAACAGCTTGTGTTCGAGCTCGTATAGTGCAACTAAATCTTGTTTTTCTGCTGAGGTGATTTTCATTGTAGTCTCTTCTTTTTACGGCATGACGAACGAAATATAGTGGCGAAATGAGACGGAACCTAACGATTTCATGAACTTCTTGCGATTTTATTGATAGTCGTACCTCTAAATTGAAGTATTCTGCGCGACTTTCCATGAGAGCTCTTTCATATAAACGGAACGTCGTACCAGTTTTTATTTGATTGTTAGCGCTTTTTTGTTGAATAATCGCCGCTCTTATATACAAAAATAATAAAAACAATACAGGCGAACACCGTCCAACATGAGCAACAACGCTCATTTTGCTAGGCGAATCATCATGGAAATGAAGAACTCGCGTTTACGTCAGCGCTTCGATTTAGTTGTCAGAATTAGAGTGGATAATGTCGGTGTCTGGATTCGAGCAAATCAGCCCTTTGCTCGATTATAAAAATAAAAAGTGGTGGCAGTTTTTAGGCATTCAAATCCTAATCTTTTGCGCAATACAAGTTAGCTATAGCCTCTCCAATTTCTATGTGATTGCGCAAGACCGCGTTCACGTACTCTCTTTTACGGCTGCTTTCGTTGTTACCGTAACGCTGCGATACAGTTGGAGAGTCCTCCCGACTATCGTGGCAGGACTGCTGTTTTACTATGGATTCTTTTCCAAGCGTCCATGGGAAATGACGGTACTGTTTTCTGTGTTGCTCCCCGCATTGCCGCTGTTGTTTTGTCACCTCTACCGATCCGCATTAAAACGCGTTGCGGCGTATAACTTCACCTTAAAGCTCAGTTATTATGCGGTATTAATCGGCATTCTCTATCCTATTGCAAACACTGCTCTACTCATGCTGATTAGTGCCTTTTTAAGTGACGTGACAAACCTCTCTTTTGAGTTTATCGCTTACTCTGTTTTGAGCGCCATTTTGACACAAATGGTACTAACTCCTCTGTTGAGCCTTGGTTTAAGCTATGTCCTTGATGGAGAAAATGCACCGTATATTAAGCTCGATCGTGCAATGATGGCGGCCTACTCTGATCCATTCCACTATCGCTTATGGTTGATGGTATGTGCGCTATTTTTGGTCGCCAGCATATCCACACAAAACCCGCTGACACTTAATACGCTCAGTTTGATGTTACTGTGCCTAGTAGGCATGGGGTTAGGCAAATTAGGTTTACTGCGCCCCATGTTGATTGGTGCAACGACATTGCTCGTTTGTGTCGAGAACATCATCAGTCGATACAATCTTGGCTTTATATCTCGTGAACAAGTTTATGCGATGTTGCTGGTTTTGTTTGTACTGACCATGCTCACTTTCATGCTTGGTGCCCATACGATCAAAAACTACGTCACGACACGCAATGCCATTCGTAAGGAGCGCATCGACAGCTTCACTGGGTTATATAACCTCGCGCAATTAAAAGAAGATGTCGCCAAACAAACCCATGCAACACTTATCTACATCGATCTTGAACCAACCTTATCTAAACTTCATGGATTAGGACACCAAGGTCGAGCACAGTTAATGAAACAACTTAGCCAATACCTCGCGTATAAGACTGACCACCTAACTCGAGCTTATCTTCCGCCATTCGCTAGCGGTTTACTTTGTTTTGCACCACGCTTGCCAAACATGGAAGCAGAGTTAAACAAACTCATTGGGCTGTTAGACCGTTTTTATTTTTACTTCGACGACAGCGCGGTAAGCCTTGTAAAACGTACCATCCAGTGTGCTTCCATCTACGGAAACCACAATCTTGATCCTTTGATCTCCAAACTGTGCGAGCAACAAGGTCGCGACACCGCATGCGTGAACTGGGTAACACACAATCAAGAAGAAAATAAGACACTTAACCAGTTGAGCTTCATTCAACAGTGCTTTCGCGAAAACGAATTTGAGCTCTATTGTCAGCCTTATCGAGCGCTATCGGATAACGCTCAAAATGCCCACTTTGAGATTTTGCTGCGCCTTAAACCTAAACAGGGAGAGCTTATGTCTCCGGCTGAGTTTTTCCCTTTAATCAATGAGTTCGGTTTAGAAAGAGAGCTAGACAAATGGGTAATCGAACACACTTTCAAAGCGCTAAAAAACCATATTAAAGATTGGGACTCGATCGGACGATGTGCCATCAATCTGACCGCCAAAGCGCTGAATTCACAGGGTTTAGCGGAAGACATTCAAACCGAAGCGGAGCTACACCAGATCCCGATGAATAAACTGTGTTTTGAAATCACTGAGTCGGATGCACTTCGTAATGAACCAATTGCAATTCAAAACTTAAACAGACTTCGGGAAGCAGGTTCCACCATCGCACTGGATGATTTTGGCACCGGTTATGCGAGCTTCGATTATTTGCGTCGCCTTCCCCTTGACGTGCTTAAGGTGGACGGCTCATTCGTGAAAAACATTGTCGACAGTGAAAATGACAGAATAATCGTCCAAGCCATCAGCCAAGTCGCCAGCAGCATGCAGTTAGTCACGGTTGCCGAGTTTGTCGAATCAGAAGATCATATCGACACACTGAAAGCGCTAAATATCCAGTTTGCTCAAGGGTTTGGGGTCGCAAGACCACTGCCGCTTTCGGAACACCTTACAATGTTATCGAACAAAGCTTAACCGCGACATCTAAAACCATAAAATCGTAATATTTCGCGATATAATTTCAATTTATAAACACCGAACTGAAACTATATATCGCTTTTTTCAATTTTACATGGTTCGATAGTTTACACCTTTGCCTCTTCACTAGCATGATTCACCATCACCTCCATGTGATAACAATCACTAAAACAGTTAACATCCGCGCGATTATTATTTTTATAAAGGCGAGTTTTAAGTGAAAGAATCTCGAGATACATTAAATTTTAGTGAATTAAACACAACAAACGCTTGGACTAAACATGATACCCATTGGGTATTAAGTCTGTTTGGTACTGCCGTGGGTGCGGGTATTTTATTCTTACCGATTAACTTAGGTATTGGTGGTTTTTGGCCACTTGTCGTCATGGCGGTACTCGCCTACCCAATGACTTATTTGGCACACCGTGGCCTAGCACGATTTGTGCTGTCATCAAAAGTGAAAAACGCAGATTTTACCGATGTGGTTGAAGAGCACTTTGGCGCAAAAGCGGGACGCTCTATCTCTCTCTTGTATTTCCTTTCGATCTTCCCGATTCTACTTATCTATGGCGTAGGTATTACCAACACCGTTGACAGCTTCATGGTCAACCAAGCGGGTATGGAGCGATTACCGCGTGCCCTACTGTCCGGCGTATTGGTGTTCAGCTTAATTGCTATCATGATGGCGGGTGAAAAAGTGATGCTACGTGCGTTTGCTATCATGGTTTACCCATTGGTTGCGATTCTGGCGTTTCTTTCATTTTATCTGATGCCGAACTGGAGCATGCCAGTGATGGATGCGCCGGAAATGTCGTCCTTCGCAAGCACAATGTGGTTAGCGATTCCGGTTGTGATCTTCTCTTTCAGCCACGCAGCAGCAATTTCCACTTTTGCAAATGTTCAACGTCGTCATTATGGTGATGCGGCCGATAATAAATCAGAGCTAATTCTGCGTCGTACAAGTGTCATGCTGATTGCGTTTGTTCTTTTGTTTGTGTTTTCTTGTGTCTTGGCGCTTTCTCCAGAGCAACTGGCAGAGGCGAAATCGCAAAACGTATCAGTACTGTCTTACTTAGCAAATGCAACAGACAATCCATTCATTGCAACGCTTGGCCCACTTGTAGCATTTGTCGCGATTACCTCCTCTTTCCTTGGTCACTTCCTTGGTGCGCGTGAAAGCTTGAATGGTTTAATCACTAAGCATTCGGACATGCCAAAACGACGTGTTGATCACATCAGTGTCGTGGTGCTATTTATCTCGATTTGGATTGCAGCCATTTTGAACCCGAGCATTCTTGGCATGATGGAAGCGCTCTCTGGACCTGTCATTGCAATGATCTTGTTCATTATGCCGATGTTGTCGGTGTACAAAGTGAAAGCGTTAAAGCAGTATCGTGGAAAAGTATCGACGTACTTTGTCCTATTGACGGGGATTATTGCAGTAAGTGCGTTGGTTTTTAGCTTGTTGAGTTAAGAAAATAGACGTGGCTTTTATTTTCAGGGGAATACCTTATTTTTTATTAAGGTAATTCCCTGAATTTTGCTATGGTTTTCTTATTCGGTAATAGAAAGAGACTTTCTCATTACATGAATGTGAAAACACCTACGATCATTAGTACAGACGCGATGCAAGTACGACCGATGATACCAAAGTGGGAAGGTTGAATCATTTCATTGTGCATAGGCAATCTCCTTTTTAGTGAAAACAAGCCGTTTTCTCTTGGCTTACTAACACTATGTCGAAAAAAGCATTTTTCCACAACTCATACAAAGATTAAATTTTTATTACAGTCATGTGAACTTTTAGAGATCGAACGATTTTTTAAGATTGAATTATCATCAAACGGTGTCTTTATTTTTGAATCGGTCAGCGAAAATATCCCCACCAGTCTTCCGACCCTTCTTATATAAATAACCGCAGACAGACTCTACCTTCCTCCTCTACGACAAAACTGAACTTTTTAAACGTTTACCTTGACCATATGCCTAGTTTCATTGGCTTGGTGAAGAGAATAATAAGCAGAATAAAACCGCTAAATCTATGGGTAATCGCGGTTAAGAGATGATAAACTTGTTACGTGTTTCATTATAAGAGTCAGCTTTTCTATCAACAGTCTGATGCCTTTACCGTTAAAAACGCTGCGATTCCTTTTTCCTATTATATTTGGAGTGCTTTGCTCACTACCCAGCCTAGCCGCTGACGCGCCCAAAAAGGAAAGCTACCTAAAGCAACATCTTGCTCGCGCAGATTATCCAATGCTGGAGTTCTACTTCGACTCCATTGGTAAACCTCGTTCAATTAAATCTAGCGATCTGTCGCTGCCACCTAATGCTTCGCCAGAATCTCAAGCACTGTATTACTTTGCCCGTATCTATCTAGAACGCTATGAAGGGGTTCCTTTACCGAAACTTCCCAACCTTGTGGAGTTTGGTAAAAAGCACAAGTTGCCGTGGGTTATTGCAGAAGCCAAACTCAACCAAGCCGTAGAATTAGTAGAAGCAGACGAAGTGTGGCAAGGCGAACTTCTATTACACGAAGTCATCAACACCGCGCGTGAGATCGGTTATGACTCTTTGCAGGGCCGCGCCTATCGCTGGTTAGGTAATGCCGAAGTCCAACGCGCTCAAGTGCAAACAGGCCTAAGACACTACCGTACCGCTTACGATCTGCTTGAACACTCTGAGTTTGAAATCCAAATCGCGATGACACTCAATAATATCGCTTCTCTTTACATGGAACTGTCCGATTGGAAGCGAGCGAAAACCTACTTAGATCAAGCGATTGATGGGTATTTAAACAGCGATGATCAATACGACAACAGCCTTTTCCTAGCGATCATGTACGCTAACATGAGCGTGGTTTATTTTGGAATGGAAGAGTACCTTGAGTCTGAACACTATTTCGAACAAGCTGCGAAACTGTCGATGGAAACCGGCTCAGTAAGAATCAAACATAATTCTGTTTCCAACCTATCTCAGCTTTTGAGTACGCTTGGTAAGATAGATGAATCATTAGAGCTAGCAGAAGCCTGCTTAGCCTTACCTAACCCTCAGAATCATAAAAGTATCAAAGCCGCTTGTTATGAGGCGTATGCCGAAGCGTACCTCGCAGACAATCAGTTTGATCAAGCAATCTTAAATGCGAAGTTGGCACTCGATAGCTTAAATGAATCGGCTAGCGCTGAAACTAAACAAAAAATGGACCTTCTTCTAGTCATGGTTCGAGCGAATCAAGAGTTGAAGAAGTTTGAAGCTGCATTTGATTACTTAGGTCAGTTACGCAGTTTGGAGCGCAACTTTTCTAGCCATGTCCATGGTGAAGAAATGATTAACATCAAGCTCGATCTTGAGGCAAAGTTAGCGCAAAAAGAGCTGACCTTACTAGAAGCAAAAAATGCGTTGCAAGCGTCTGAGCTTGAATCTCAACGCTATCGTGAAATCTTCTATTTTTGTGTCGTTGCGGCTATCGGTTTTTGGTTGTTCCGTTACATCCGCCAGATGAATAAGATCAACGAAGAGTTGGCGCAACAGAACACAACGGACCCGCTAACTAAAGTCCATAACCGCCGCTACCTTCCTAGCTGGTTGGAAAATATGGCTCGTCGCAGTCCAGATAGAAAGTTTGCCTTAGCGGTCATTGATATCGACCACTTCAAATCGTTCAATGACCAATACGGGCACGACTTAGGCGATAAGATGCTGATACACGTCGCCACTATTTTGGATGAGGCGACACGCTCTGGTGATCTTTTGGTTCGTTGGGGTGGTGAAGAGTTTGTATTATTGTTCGAAATCCGTCACGTCGACGACTGTGCAAAAACACTCAACCGTTTGAGACTTGCAGTAGAAAACAACAATCTAGAGGTTGACTCACAGTCGCTAAGCGCCACAATCTCTCTCGGCGCGGTCAACGAGTTAAGCGCTCAATCGATCAAACAAGAGTGGGATAAGTGGTTCTTTGCCGCGGACCAAGCTCTGTATGATGCCAAACAAGCTGGTCGTAACCAGCACAAAATTCACTCGACGTCATAGAAAAGCACAATGAAAAAAATATGGATTCTTGCTGCATTTGCCCCTTTCTTTTTGGCTGCATGCAGTAACCAACAGGCTTCCCAACTTGGAATGCGAAGTAGCAGTGTTAATGTGTACGCTCAGCAAATGAGTAACATGCAATTATGCGAAACGCTCTACTACAATCGCGCCACAAATCAAACTCGAGTAGCAATCGGTGCTGAATTCAACCGTCGCGGTTTGAACAAGAAATGGTGCGATAAAGAATTTAAGAAGTTTTATGTTGAAAAGGTAGTTGACGGTCTGCTGTCTCGTAAAGAACAAGCCCCTACAGAACCTGAGGCAACCATACAACCTGCCATATAAATCACCCCATTCCATAAAAAGCAGGAAATTACTCTAGTTTTCCTGCTTTTTAAACACGCTATCTTCCAGTCAAATATCCAGAATCCCAAGTGACTTCAAGCAGTTAACGTCAAGATAATGTCGTGCGTCGAAAAATGAACGTAAATAAGATGTAAACAGTTTTCGTCTCCTTAGTTAACCGCTAGCTTTGTTTAGACCTGTTTAAAGGAGTATCGAACAGGGACAAAAATTCCAAACAAAGACAATGAGGTCACAAATGGAAACACGCATTAATCGCCTATTCGCCGCGATGTTGGCAGTAGGTATTTCTCCTGCCGTCTCGGCATACGATCCGCTCTATTCAGAGCAATGGCACTTAAACAACACAGGACAAACGGCGTTCGCGGCCAATCCTGCGGTTGCGGGTAACGATTTAAACACCAACCTGACACAAGCAATGGGTATTGCTGGCGTTGGGGTGAAAGTTGCCGTTATCGATTCTGGTGTTCAAATCGACCACCCAGACCTTGCAGGTAACGTAGTCACAGGCAGCAGAAACTTTGTTGAAGACTCTTCATTCCCAGCCGACTACCCAGTCGATGCAAATGGTCACGGTACTGCCGTTGCCGGTTTGATCAGTGCTGTCGGTAATAACGGTGAAGGCGTTCGCGGTGTCGCTTCTCGCTCTTCTTTGATGGGCTTTAACTGGCTCGCTAACCAAACACTTGAAGGTTGGTTAATTTCTCACGGTGCAGACGCGTCTACCAGCGACGTGCGCGTATTCAACCAAAGTTATGGCTTTAGCCCACTTACCCCTATTCCATTCGACGAGAACGATCCTCAGTTCAAACTCGAAATGGATGTCATGAAAGATGTGAGTGAAAGTAACGCATGGGGCCGTGGAGCAATCTTCGTTAAGTCTGCAGGTAACGGTTATCATTACTTCAATACTGGCCGATTCTTCGTTCTTCCAGGCGATTTCTTCGCCGGTGGTGGTAACAAAGGCTTACCAATGCACAACTCACAGCAGTCTTATGACAACGCAAGTTACTACAACCTAGTCACTAGTGCATTACGTGCCGATGGTACACGTGCAAGTTACTCGTCTGTGGGTACAAACGTTTGGGTTGCTGCACCAGCGGGTGAATACGGCCAAGACTTTCCAGCAATGGTAACAACGGACTTAATGGGCTGTGAAGAAGGTCAAAACACCAGCGCAGATTTGGGTATTAATGGCTTGCATGGCGGTACAGAGCAAGATCCAAACTGTAACTACACCAGCACGATGAATGGTACGTCTTCTGCTGCTCCAAACACCTCTGGTGCGATTGCCGCAATCATGTCGACAAACCACGCGTTATCAGCTCGTGATGTTCGTGCTCTTCTTGCAGAAACAGCAAGTGTCACGGACAAAGATCACCCAGGTGTTGCACTTGAATTTGTCAACAACCAAGGTGAAGTTGTCAGTTATGAAGCTATTTCACCATGGCAGAAAAACGCAGCGGGCGTTGATTTCCATTCCTTCTATGGTTTTGGTGCCGTTAACCTAGATGAAGCAATGAAGCGTGCACGTATGACAAACAACGTTCTACCTGCACAAGTCATTACGCCATGGGCAAACAATTCAACTGAAGTGAGCGTTCCAGATGCAAGCTTAACAGGCGGCTCTTCTGCTATTGCGATCACTGAAGACTTAACGGTTGAGTCTGTTCAAGTTAAGCTAACGCTGGAACACTCACGCCTACCAGATTTGGCAATTGAACTAATTTCTCCAGCAGGTACGCGTTCTGTTCTACAAACGCCTCGCAACGGCCTTGTTGGCCAATCACTTGATCCAACAGTGGCAGGTTACGAAAACCAACTAATGCTGTCGAACCAGTTCTACGGTGAGAATGCGAAAGGCGAATGGACGCTACGCGCGATCGATACCAACGGTGATGAAGTATTCTCATTCATTGCATATTTCAACTCTTCTGCTATCTATGATGTACCGATGGCAAACAACGCACAACCAGGGGTTATCAAAAACTGGTCTATGCGCATCTTCGGTCACTAAGGAGTCAATCACATGAAATTTATGACTTTTTCTATTCTGGCTCTTTCAACAATGGCGGCAACTGCAAGTGCACAGCAATTGGCAGAGCAACCAACTCCTGAGCTATTCGTCGCTTCTGACGCGTTAGAAGTTAACGGCCAAGACTACCGTCAGCTATCAGTCGATAACTTATCTGAAGCCGCTGAACTGCATGCAGGTGATGAGGTGTTTAAGAACGCGTTTAGTAACGTATCTAAAGCCACAGGCCTTATCTTTGTAACAGTAAAAAGTCCTACGGATGCAAAGGCTGTAGCAAAGGAGCTGAAACTTGAAGTTGTCTTCGCACAAGGTGAATCCGCGGTGTTTAAAGCATCAGAAGGCCAAGATCTTCTTGGCATCAGTGATTACCTAAATGCGGACAGTCGCGTAAAAGCGTCTAAAATTGAACTAAACAGCGGTAAATACCGTGCACAATAATTCTCTAGCAAGAGAAGTTGGCTGATAAAAATGCCTCAGCAATCGCTGAGGCATTTTCTTTACTAATCAGCTTCAATCTAATTTATTGAATAAACCCGATCAACTTCTTGGCAATATCGGTATTGTTCTGTGAGCCCACAAACTTATCAGCCCCTTTCCCGTAAGCGAACACTTGAACATCAACAGCGGTATGACCCTTCGTCGTCCAACCAGTAAAACTCTTCTTGTTGATGATGTCTTTCACTTCTTTATAAAGCGCTTTCGCTGGTTCTTCACTTAATTTCGCATAAGCGAGTTGTCTACCTTGCTCTTTCGACAATTCCCAATCCACAGAAGCATTCCATGTTTTGATCATATCGTGAGACTGCGCTAATGACATCGCTAAGGGCCATGCCGTTTGATGAACTCCTTTGATCGCCTCTGTATTCCATTGGTATTGTCCATTTGCACCGATAGTTAAACCGCCTGTGGAGTGGTCAGCCGTCACCACCAACAAAGTGTCTGGATGCGCATCGACATAAGCTTTCGCCAATTCAATCGATTTGGCAAAGTCATCCATTTCTGCCATCGCGCACGCAATGTCGTTCGCGTGGCCACACCAATCAATTTGACTGCCTTCAATCATAACGAAAAAACCGTTATCTCGACGTTGCAGCAGTGAGAGAGCTTTGTTGGTCATTTCCTCTAGACGAGTGGGATTCTCATCAAGCGCAAATGGAAATGCCTTATCTGCGAACAGGCCTAACGCAGGTAAAGTTTGCAATGCAGGAAGGCCTTTGAAATCGGTAATGTACTGGTAACCTTGCTGTTTAAATTCTTCAACCAAATTGCGATCTTCACGTTCAAAATAACGCACACCGCCACCAAGTAATAAATCAACAGGTAACTGATCATCGACTTTGTTATCAATGTAGTCATTGGCAATCTCATCATAGTTTCGACGAGATTCATTGTGAGCTGCAAAGCTCGCTGGCGTGGCGTGATTAATTTGTGACGTTGCAACTAATCCAGTCGTCATCCCCTGCTCTTTTGCCATCTCAAGCATGGTTTTAACTGGCTTTTTATCGACATCAACCGCCACAGCACCATTATAACTCTTAATGCCACTGCTCAGTGCCGTCGCGCTTGCTGCACTGTCAGTAACATAGGTGACATCATCAGGATACGTCTTTGCCATACCAACTAAGATCGAGTCAAACACCGTCGGTTCAATCTCTTTTGTGGCTGGGTCATCATGATAATAACGGTAGGCAGAGGTAAAGGCAGGCCCCATCCCATCACCAATCATATAGATGATGTTTTTTGGCGCCTCGCTGGCAAAGGCAGGACTGGCAAATAAGCAGGCAGTTATTAGAGGGGTTTTCAGTTTCATATCTCATCCATGACATAATGCGATGGTGCCAATGTGGCACTCATCAACTTGAGTATCGTTCTAATGTTAAAGCATTAACGAATACTATCATGCAGTTAGGATGAAACATGGCGTTAGTTCATAGTTTTACAACGCACATCATTTCTTAAATAAGATAACCTCAGTGCGCAGCTCAGCCTTCTCAGTATCATGCGGACTGTTTAAGTAGCGTTCAATACCCAAAGGTTTGTTTTTCACTTTAACACCATCATGCCGAGTAACACTCATCGCCATTGACCATGCATTACCCAGAAACCAATATTCACCTTTATGCTCCACAACAAAGGTGTCACTGGCAGGAATGGTTCCAGCAACAAAATCCCCCATCGCGGCAACGCCAGCTTTAACTGGTAAACAGGTAATAAATTCAAAGTATCCACGCTTCATGTCCATGGATAAGTAATAGCAGAAGAGCTCCCCGGTCACAGGTAGCTTCTCTTTTTCTACGAGGTCAAATAATCGTTCAATGTGATCTTGCATGATTGGTCCCAGATCATTCATCATGCCGGAACCCATTAAGCCAATGTAGTTAATTTCATTTTGCTGACGGCTACCGACTTCAACCAATTCAGATAAGACAGTTCCGGTCTCTAATTGGCGCTTCAGCATGCGCAGCCCACGTTCATAGTCCATCTCAATCATGCTTTTAAACATGCCTTTCAAGAAAAATAAAAACCACGGCACGCTTGATTGCATCTGCCATTCCACCACAGATCCTTTCTCTGATGGCGTGACGATTAACGTCACTTTCGCATGACTTTTAAAAGGGCGGAAAAAGTGCAATTCCATATCTAAACGATGTTCTTGTGTGCTCTCTAAGACCATTGCCCCAGTACCAACGCGCTTCCCGTTCCACTGATAGCCGGAACCGACCAGCCCCTGCTCATTGCTGTAAGTCAACTCGCAATCCGGCTCTAAAATAAGCCAAGGAGACCATTCCGGCCAATTCTTAAAATCTTTGAGGTAATCGATAATCTCGTTTTGTGTCTTTTCGATTTCAACGCTCTTACTGACGTGGTACGAAAGCATAGTCGCTCCTTGAGTTTCCCTTCCACTCCCTAGAGTCTAATTCATATCAGTGTTTTTTCTTTTTTCACTGACAGTTAGGTACAAAAAAAACCAGAGTGAAATCTCTGGCTTTTCGTTATTCACACCGTTCGAAGCACTCCCCTAATCGAAGTGCTCAATCAGGAAACAAAGTCGATTTTGGCCGTAAACCTTACGCCATCATCCTCTAATTCAAACGGCCAACTCATGCGCTCACAGATGCGTTGCACAATCACAAGCCCACAGCCATAACCGGCATTGTAGGTCTCATTACCATCATGGCGATTCACAACCACCAATTGAGTGCCATTCAGTTCAATCTCGATGTCACCAACGCTGTAACTGAATGCATTCTTAATCAGGTTATTGATCACAATGGTGATAAAACTCTCAGGCGCATGCACCACACCACTGTCTTTTTCCCTTAACTGGTACTCTGCACCTTGTTTAGCAAACAGAGGAGCAAGCTCTTCTAGCTGTTGATTGAGGCAAACAATCAATTCATGGTCGCCGTAGTGCTGCGGCTCAACATTCTCTTTCCCTAACAGTAAGAAAGCTTCCGTTAGAACCCGCATTTCTTCACTGGCCAGTTGAAGGCGCGCAATGGCTTTTTGCGCGACGCGTGGTTGATCTGGCACTCGGCTTAAAATATCTGCGGAGCCTTTTATTACCATGATGGGCGTTCGAAGTTCGTGTGATGCAAATCGGCTAAACTCTTGCTCTCGTCGGAAGTAACCTGCGATGTTGTTTTTACTGTCCAGCAAAGTTTGCTCAATATGTCGGGTTTCACTGAACTTAGTATCGACTTCAAACGCGGGTTGGTCTGGCGGCATACAGCCGATTTTGCCTTCAATTTTCGCCAGTGGACGAGAAAGAATTCGCACCATGTAAACACCGTAGCCAACCATGATGATGGAAAACAAGCCACCCAAGAAAAAAGTAAACTGATGCAACGAGCTTTCGTACTCATCCAAATAATCATCGGAATCATCTTGAAAGACGATGTACATCAATCCTTCACCAGATGGGTGCTCGAAGACAACAAAGTGCTTATCCTCTTCACCCAATAGGTATTCATAGAAGCCTGGAAACTTAAACGACAGCAGCCAATCAGGTGTCGGAGCTTTGCTCCAGTAGGAATCAAACTCCATCACGTTTGGCAAAGGGGCATCCCAACCCTGCTTTTTGTAATTCTCTTTGTATAGAACCACTTCAGTATCGAGCCAGTGATGCAAGCTCAACACTTCCAGTTTGTTCTCTGCCACATAAATTAATGACCAAAACAACGTAAACATCGCAAACGTCATAAGGCCAAAACCCCAACGAATTTTGCGATAAATGCTTGGGTAATCTTTATGCTTTAAGTCGGTAACCTTGTCCATGAATGGTCTCTAATCTAGAATCATCAAACCCTTTATCGAGTGCAGTTCTTAGCCCGTAAATATGACTACGCAACGCATCACTGCCCGGAGGTTCATCCCCCCAGACATCCTCAATAACTTCGGTTCGAGATACCGATGCCGGAGCCCGCTTTAATAACAGTTTTAAGATCTTAGTTTGAATACGACTCAGTTTGAGTGCTTTACCCATTCTTGTGACTTGGTCGGTACGCACATCCAAACTAATGTCGGCAAATTTGAGCGTGCCAACATCTTGTCTCGGGCCTCGATTTGCCAGTGCATGCACACGTAAACTCAACTCTTGCATTGCAAATGGCTTCATCAAATAGTCGTCACCCCCAGCTTGAAACGCGGCAACTTTGTCGTCTAACGTATCTTTGGCGGTTAAAAATAATATCGGCGTACCACATAGATACTCTTGACGCAGTTTATGGACGGTACTGATGCCATCAAGTTTCGGCATCATGATGTCCATAATGATCACATCATAATGATTTTCTTGAATTAAATTTAGCGCGGCCTCTCCATGATAAGCGCAATCTATCGTCATCCCTTCCAATTCCAGATAATCGGCAATAGTTTCTGAAACATTGTGATTATCATCGACAATTAATATTTTCATAGGCTCACGTTTCTTCACGAACACTTCACGATACGCATCATAAGATACAACCAAATTCATAAATAAGCTTTCAAAAACAGGTATAAATCATGAAAAAATTAGCGCTTGTAGCCGCAGTGGGCATGGCATTATCGGGTTGTGGTGGTTCTGGTGACGGTGGCAGCTCTTCAACTCAACCGGCAGCAAAACCAAGCTCAGCGATTGGTACGGTTGAGTCCGTAAACGAAGCGAAAAGCACCATTACAGTAAATGGCTACACCTACCGCGTTTCTGAAGTCATGTATGGTTCAAAAGAAACCAACCTTGGCGCCGTTCAGCCAAACATGATGGTTCAAGTGGGTTCTGGAACAGAAAAATCAACAGAGGAACCGGTTGTTGTTACGCTAGAACCGACCATGACTGGCACGGTGACCGCGATTGACCACATCAACAAAACGTTCACGGTAAACGGTGTTGAACTTCATTTTGAAGGTTTAAGTGATGAAATCGACCAAGGCGACTGGGTTATGGTGTCTTCACTACCAACCGCTGATGCGGGCTACAAAGTGCTATCCGTCGTTAAGTTTGATTTCGATTACAACGGTCCTGATGAAATTGAAGGTCGTATCTCAAGCATTGACACCAATAACGGTACATTCAAACTAGGTGCGAACGTCACAGTCTCTTATGACCGAGTTGATGGTTTGAGCGTTGGCGAATGGGTAGAAGCCGAAGGTACGATGCAAGGCGATGTTTTCATGGCTAAAGAAGTTGAAGTCGAAAACTACGACAGCTTGGTCGGTGATAACGACGTAGAAGGCATTGTTACTTGGGTCGCTAATGACTACAGCCAATTCTCACTAAACTACCGTGGTAACTTCGTTGTCGATAACGCGACCCGCTTTGAAGACGGGACTAAAACCGACTTGAAACAAGGCCAAGAAGTTGAAGTAACGTCTGTAATGAAAAATGGCGTTCGCACGGCGACCGAAGTCGAGATCGACGGCCCAGATTTTGATGGTGACCACGACAGTAACTGGCAAGGTAAAGAGTTTGAATGTGAAGGTGTGGTAACAAACTACAACGTAAACACGGAAACGTTCCAAGTTTCACGCTGTGAAAATGATGCAGACCAAGTCATGTCCAACAACACCGTTGTGATTGACGCTCAAACTCGCTTTGAAGGCTTAGAAAAGCACAATCTAAACGGCACTAAAGTCGAAGTTGAAGGTGTGATCATCAACAACCAAAACGTAGCACGTGAAGTAGAAGCAGAAAGTCACGACGACTAACGTAATGTAAATACACGCAAATATTTAAGAAGCATCACAATTTGATGCTTCTTTTCCTCCCGTATCGACTTTTCTTCTATCCTCTTTACAACAGATACGTATGACCAAATGAGGGATTAATAATGCGTAAAATAACACTGCCTCTAATGATGATTTTCAGCGCTTGTGCTTCAGCAAGCAGTTTTGCTGCACCAAAGGCTGATGCAACACCAGAGCGAGTTGAATCTTTTGAGTGCACCGGTTTAGTAAACAGCTATAACGCAGACTCCCGAACGTTTGTTCTTGCTTGCCAAAACGAGCATGGGCCTGAATTTCAAACCAAAACCGTCGTGATTGATAGCAATACTCAACTCGAAGGAGTACAGGAAGCCAACCTAGATGGTGCAATGATTGAGGTTGATGGTGTGGTTGTAGGTGATCAAAATATCGCAAGAGAAATTGAGCTCGCGAACGACTAAACTTCCGAAATTACAACAGAAACCCACAAGTGTCGCTTTGGCGGCACTTTTCTTTTCCTGCAAATCAGAATCCCTCAGTTACACTTAATGCATGTTTACATAAATACGGTAACTGGAATGAAAATACGTAATCTGGCCCTCCTTCTTTTCTTGTTTGTTTCTACAGCCAGCTATGCAGGCGTAATGGACCCCGACTGTGATGCTGAAAAAGCCGCGAAAGCAACGGCAACCAAAGCGGTTGTTGGTGTTGGTGGTCGTTGTACCCCAAAAGAAGCGTTGAAAGATACCACCGTAGAAGCGGGCAAAGACGCTCTGCCAGATGAGGGGATTGCAGGTAAAGCAGTTGATGCTGCAATGCCAGAAAAAGAAAAGAAACCTCTTAAGAACACAACCAAGAAAATCATCACGGATTAATGCTGTGTTTCCGCGTACAAAAAGAGCGACCAGATGGACGCTCTTTTGTTTTTCGCTCGAAATGCTTAAGCCGCTTCAGCTTGACCAATCCAATGGTAATGGTGATTCGCTTTCTTACCGACTAAACCAAGCTCAGCCAATTCTTCAAATACTTTATCAACTTCTTCTGCTGAAAGTCGGAACTGCTTCGCGACGGCTTTCTTAGTACATGTCACTTGATGCCCTTTTAGCGCATCACTCACTTGTTCTAATAACGTCTTTGGTTCTTCTGGCTCAATTGGCACAGACATTTCAGGTTGTTCTTCCTCTTTAATATGAGGTAAGTAACCCGCCGGTTCGAGTTCAATATCACGAACGTTCGCTAGCGTAATACCATCGTTTCTGCGGAAGTAATGACGGAAGCGGTTCTCTTCACCAATCAATCCAACGAAAAACGCGGCGAAGAAGTCCAACAAGATTGATAAGAAGACCACCAAACCCAGCTGCGCTTGAGACGATGTAGTACCGAATGCTTTCGCCAAGCTGTCAATCAAGCCGATCACCGAACCTTGCGCTACTGGCGGTAAGCTGTCGCGTTCCGTCGCTAGGCGTTGCTGTTCTTCACGCAATTTCTTGTTTTGCTCTTGAATACGAGAGACACCTGTCGCGATGCGCTCCATTTCGATGTACTTTTGCGCCGCCATGTTGTTCAGTTCAATCTGTTTATCGATTGATGCAATCTGACGGTTGTAGGCTTCAACTTTTGCCTGCTCTACCGAGATATGGCTTTGTGCACTGTTGGTCGCACTGTTGATACCACCGATACTGCCACCAATAGAAATGGCAGCGAGAACCAAATAAAACACCAATGCCGTTAAGGCACCTGCGTAGTTTCGATGGGCACGACGCTCACCGTATTCATACCAAGCGTAAAATTTACCCGCTTCAAATATGATGGCCAAACCGCCAAATAGCGCCTGCATCATTGGGTTTTCATCAATCGACAAAAACAATAAAAGAGAGAAAATAGTCGATGCTAAAATCGCTGCACCAGTAAACGCATACACGCTCACCATCGCAAAGCGACCTTTAGGATATCGATATCCGATCTGTTGTTCGTATTTCATTGGAGAAATTTCTTAAGATTCCGCACCCCTTATATGACGGGCGCTTCAGGCAACTACAAAGGTGCGGAGAATACCGTATCCTTTATTAAATTACTGTCATAATTCCGTTAATGGAAAACAAGTGAAGAATAGATAGTCACTTTGAATCGAATAAGCGCGATTCTAGCACGTAAAATCACCAATCAAATCCGCACCATTCAGCAAGCCAACAGGTTAAGCTGTGCTGTGAGCAACGCAATTTTAGATATTTATCTTTAGAACAATAATCCACAAAACAAATAAAACACACTCACATCACCTTTTTATAAACTACCAGTTACAATTTAACGCTCATTTGTTAGTATCCCGCGCCGAAACAATGAAGTATCGCGTCGTATGGAAACAGTCAAAATACAATCAGGAAAACCAACTATAAGTGCAGTAGCGATAATCATCGCAGTGCTGTTTCAGTTGTACCTGACATCCACCGTCGCGCTCAACCCTACGCAAATTCACGGTGAAAACTGGCTCAATCAAGTACAAGATGAGAAGGTGCTACTGTGTACTGCAGATGGCTTTAAATGGGTCGATGTTAACGAGTTAATTCAAGCGAATGCACTTCCCAACTCAGACTTCATTCAAGATCTCAATCTGCACGACAGCATCCAATTTGAATGTCCGTTATTGCAAGCCGCTCAATTCTTTATCTCCGTTGCGTTAGGGCTCTTTCTTGCCACCATCTTTTGGCTGCGACGCCGCAAGCACACATTAATATCCTACGACTTCGCCCTATGTGGTCGACAAGTGTATAAACACGTCGCACCAAAACAATCACCACCTCGTGCTTTCCTTGCCTAATGCTCTGCATGTGGCGCACAACAATAACAATTAATCCGATCGAACAAACGATTCGGAGAAGCAAAATTTCAAAAGGAAAACACTAATGCTTAAAACAATGAAAACCACAGCCTTCGCTCTTATTGCTCTATTAGCGAGCCCACTCAGCCTTGCTCACGAATACGAAGCAGGCAAGATTCACATCGATCATCCTTGGAGCCGAGAGGCGCCACCAAATGCGCCAGTGATTGGCGGTTTCTTCCAGCTAAGTAACCTAGGTGATGCTGATGACGCGCTGATCGCAGCTTCAACACCGATTGCTGACCGTGTAGAGATTCATACTCACACGAAAGAAGACGGCATGATGAAGATGATTAAGATTGATGAAGTCGTGGTAGAGCCTCAGCAGAAAGTGGAATTCAAGCCAGGCAGCTTCCATCTCATGATCTTCAACCCAACCCAAACGCTAAAAGAAGGCGACCGTTTCCCAGTGACTTTGACGTTCAAAAAAGCAGGTAAAGTGGAAGTAGAAATGGCGGTTGAGAAAAAAGACCACATGGAAAAGCACACGCACCACCATTAATCGCTTAAACGAAAAGAGCCCGCGACTTCAGCGGGCTCTTTTGCTTTTGGTGCTCAGACTTTAATTATGTGTACTTGAGAGATTCCCTACTCGCTCGTTCCCCGCTATAGGGAATGACCCCATTTAGTCTTCTATCAAAGTTTGAGTGGCTTAGTGCTCAACACATCAACCAAACTCCACCCTCGTCATTCCGACGAGCCTAGGCGAGATCAGGAATCTATTAACAGCTAACTCAGTCTTACTTAAAGCAAACCTCTGCCCAGCGCGCTAGACCTGCGGTGACCGAACCAAAGTAGTTACCACTCACCACCGGAATATTTGGCAATACTGTCTGCACTGCATCACGCAAAATAGGTGAACGTGCCGAACCGCCTGTCATAAAGATCGCATCCGGTTTTACGCCCGCTTGCTCTACCGCTTCAGTAACCAAAGCCGTCATCTTATTCTTAGGTGATTCAATCGCTTCAATCATCTCATCACGTTGAACATCGACTTCAATCAACTCAGACAACAAGTTAATGCCCGCACGGTAAGACGCTTGTTCAGAAAGCGCGACTTTCGCCTCTTCCGCACGACGGACAATGTTATAACCCAGAGACTCATGGTAAACCTCTAACAAGCGAGCAAGCTTTTGTGGCTCTTGCGCTTGCTTGTGCAGAAGTTTCAACGCCGAAAGGTTCTCACGAGAATAAAAGTCACTCTGCGCTTCTACGTTGTTGATCGCAATTGGGTTCCAGAACTGTGTGGTTGGCATAACGATGCCCGACTCCATCTTGCTCTCCATACCAAATGGGAACATCAGTTGTTTGAACGCCAATGCAATATCCAAATCGTTACCACCGACACGCTGGCCACTGTGCGCCAACAGACTTGCTGTGCGATCCGCTTTACCACGCCAAGATGGTCCCATTTGAATCAAAGAACAGTCTGTCGTACCCCCGCCAATATCGACCACCAGAATGGTTTTATCTTCCGTTAGCGTCGCTTCATATTCCAGACCCGCGGCAACAGGCTCAAATTGAAACTCAACATTTTGGAAGCCAGCACGTTTTGCTGCTCTTAAGAGAATACCTTCTGCTTGGATGTTCGCCGTTTCTCCTCCACGTCCGTGGAAATTGATAGGACGACCAATTACCGCATCAGTAATGATTTGCTGCGCATCGTTCTCAGCTTGCGACTTGATGTTGTCCATCATGGCGCACACTAGATCTTCAAAGAAACTTAACTGAACGTCACGCAGGCCAGATGCACCTAAGAAAGACTTCGGTGACTTCACATAGTAAATATCGCGAGGATCTTCTAAGTAACGATTCAGCGCCGCTTGTCCAAACGCCATATCTTCAGGCTCAAGTTCAATACTCTCTTCGCGGTTGAAGTTTATAGCGCGACGCAGAACTTGCTCACCCACTTTATCAAAAGGCTTGATATTACGATGACGAAATAGGTGTTCAGACACCGATTCACGCGTTGGTGACGCAAGGGTGGAAGGAATGTAAGGGCTATTCCCCTCAAGATTAAGCAACTGAGGCTCACCTTGTTCCATTTTCGCCACCGAACAGTTTGCGGTGCCATAGTCAAAGCCGATGTACATAAGTCCTCCCACTGACAAAAAAGGTCGGCAATCCTACCTCAACAGTCGTGGAAATTCTAGCGCAACAACTTGAATTGAATCTGGCTTTAGTCTTTCTCTACAGGCTCTTTTTTCATTGAGGGCAGTACAAACGCAAGAAGCAACGCCAAAAGCAGAAATACCGGTGTGAGCGTAAGCCCATGCCAAATCGAGTATCCATCGTGGAAGAGCCAAAAAATGCCTACTGTAAGTAAGTATGCAAAATAGCTACAAAACACTAAGCTAATCGCTACGAAACGAGTGCGGTTAATGATGAGTATGCGCACCAAATATTGGCTCATGATTCCTGCGCAATGGACAGCAAGTTGCCAATTTATAATAAAGCACGCCAACGCGACAAACCCTGAAACCAACAGCGCATCATGAGTATTAACGATGAAATAGCTACCAAAACGACTCATGATGATGGGATAGTCACCTTCATAAATGATCGACCACGAAATCGCATTCGCAGCCGCAACGAAGTTGGCAAAATAGGCGATGGCATAAAAGGTAGTTTGAGAACTGAATGGTTGAAAGACTTCTGAACAATAGCCTTGCCACTCTTCTTGGTTAGCGGTTGGTCCGACCCAATTGCGTTTTTTACTTGGCACACGCTCGGCAAATGCAGGGCCATTACGAAACAACAGCCAAAAGATATACAGCGCTAGTGCCACCAAGAGTATTGTTAGCATCCCCTTTCCCCTCTAGAAATGTCCTTTCCACTGCCAATGGCGTTGGGGTCGTATACTGCACTTCCCTGATTTATATGCTAAATCTTGTTTTAATGCGTTGCTAAACATCAAATATAAGAACATACGATGGTGACTCTTTTATCACTATCGTTATTTAGGTTTAGCACACGATGGACGGAATTGCTGAATCTGGGTAGGACGAACAAGGAGGGGAAACGTCGCCTACCCCAACGATTTACGCGTCGAGCTTTTCCTCAAATACTCCGAGTTCGCGCCCGAGCCAAATCGCATGTTCTGTGTGATCACGTAATTCGTTATCGCTGACTGGATGGATTAAGACAGAGAAGCCACCTCGAATGGTATCTAACCAAGCGATAAATTCCTCGCTCACGGATTCTACGTGCAGTTCAAACATTGGCATCTTATGGGGCCCAACCAATTTACACACTAACGGAAAAACGCGCAGCACGTCTTGGCGTTCTTGACGAATAATTTCATTCAAGGCTTGAGCTTTTTCCTGCTGCTGAAGCGGAAAATAAACATGAATGTGGTACATAACTTCTCCATGAGTATCACAGACTTTAATTATGGGTCACACTACATGCATTCCCCAACCTTGGGAAGTGACAAGTGACTCTATCTAGTCAAAGCGTGACGACGAGAATAACGTGTTACTGAATTATCACCTCAAAGTACTTAAAAACCATTCAAGTTGTGAAATTTCACAGCGTAATTTTGTCGCAAATTTCTGGTCAAAGTCAGTGATTCCATTCAATTCTGAAAACGTACAATTCTTAAAACCAGTGTTTTATCCTATAAAAATACACTGTAAGCGAAATTTTACTGTGGAGCATTGCGTAAATCAAAGCATAATTTAACATTTTGTTTACACTTACAGTATCTGGTTATATCAAGATTCATCACTGGATTAGGCGGTGTAAACAGCAGTATCAAGCGACGCCTTGTGTTTTTCCAGAACACAGTTTTGTTAGAGAGACGAACGACAGATGCGTCAATAACTATCAAAAACAACTGCAATCCTAGGTATGACCTTTTGCGCTGATATCAAAGCCTGAGTACCCATACAGGCTGAGATCGAAATAATGAGCAGCTGCAGTCCAAAAGACCCGCAGCGTCAAAAGGAGCTTGAGATGAACGTTCAGGCATTACCCATGCATCGGTTTATCGACCATGATGGGAACCTCGTCAGCCAACTACCCAACTGGGCTGATCTTGAAACTTTGGTCGGATTTTACCAAGACATGGTATTAACCCGGACCTACGATAACAAAGCCGTTGCCCTGCAACGCACTGGGAAATTGGGCACCTACCCATCACACCTTGGCTCGGAAGCTGTTGGTATTGCTGTGGGCAGAGCGCTTAACACCACCGATGTTTTCGTGCCTTATTATCGTGATATGCCCGCCATGTGGTGCCGTGGCATAGGAATGGAAAAGAACCTGCAATATTGGGGAGGCGATGAACGCGGCAGTGACTTCGCGCCTGAAGGCAGTCCTTTTCCTAGTAAAGATCTCCCCTTCTGTGTCCCAATCGCAACTCAGTGTACCCATGCCGTTGGTGTTGCGGCGGCACTGAAAATCCAAGGCAATCACGATGCCGCTTTGGTGATGTGCGGCGATGGCGGCACTTCCAAAGGCGATTTCCTTGAATCCATTAATTGTGCAGGCGCTTGGAACATCCCATTAGTCTTTGTGGTGAACAATAACCAATGGGCGATCTCCGTACCACGCAGTTTGCAATGTGCCGCGGAATTTCTCTCAGAAAAAGCCAAAGGTGCCGGTATCCCCGGCATTACGGTGGATGGCAACGATGTCGTCGCGGTGTTTGATGCAACATTGAGCGCTCTTGAACGAGCGAGAAAAGGCAAAGGCGCAACGTTAATTGAAGCAGTAAGCTACCGTTTGAGCGACCACACCACCGCCGACGACGCGACCCGCTATCGTAACGAGGACGAGGTTCAAACGGCTTGGCAATATGAGCCAGTTCGTCGACTTAAAGCCTTTCTCACCAATCAAGGCGTTTGGAATAACGAGAGAGAGCAAGAGTGGCAAGCACATTGCAAAGAACAAGTTGAACTCGCCGTTGAGCGTTATCTCAACATGCCAAATCAAGCGCCTGAAACGGGCTTTGATTTCCTTTATGAATCCCTGCCCCAAGAGCTTCATGCGCAAAGGGATGAGCTAATCAATAAAGCAATGCGAATGCAGGGAGGGAAACATGGCTGAACTCACGTTAGTTGAAGCAGTGAACCTCGCACTGCATCATGAAATGGAACACGACCCAAATGTCATCGTCCTTGGCGAAGATGTGGGTGATAACGGCGGTGTATTCCGCGCCACTGTAGGACTCAAACAAAAATACGGTCTTAAGCGCGTTATCGACACACCTCTAGCTGAAGCGCTTATTGGCGGTGTTACTGTCGGCATGGCAACGCAAGGTTTACGACCTGTAGCCGAGTTTCAATTCCAAGGCTTTGTCTTCCCTGCATTGGAGCATTTGATGTGTCATGCAGCGCGAATGCGTAACCGAACTCGTGGTCGACTTACCTGCCCTGCGGTATTCCGCGCGCCCTTTGGTGGCGGTATTCACGCACCAGAGCATCACTCCGAAAGCGTCGAAGCGTTATTTGCTCACACCGCAGGCTTTAAGGTTGTGATTCCTTCATCACCGCAACGCGCTTATGGTTTGCTCCTAGCAGCCATTCGAAGCAACGATCCGGTGATGTTCTTCGAGCCGAAACGTATCTATCGCACTGTGAAATCTGAAGTGGTGGATAACGGCGAAGCGCTACCTCTCGACACTTGTTTTACCCTTCGCAAAGGTCGCGACATTACGTTAGTGACTTGGGGAGCATGTGTTGTCGAATCACTGCAAGCGGCTCAAACGCTGTCCAATCAAGGTATCGAAGTTGAGGTGATTGATTTAGCCAGCATCAAACCCATTGATACCGCGACCATCTTCCGTTCGCTAGAGAAAACCGGACGCCTCTTGGTGGTCCATGAAGCCAGCAAAACCTGTGGTGTCGGCTCAGAACTGCTAGCCAGAACCGCAGAACATGCCATGTGCCTACTCAAAGCGCCACCAAAACGCGTCACGGGCATGGATACCATCATGCCGTACTACCGCAACGAAGATTATTACATGATTCAGGAAGAAGACATTGTGCTCGCCGCGCGCGAACTCGTGGAGGATTGGAAATGAAGACGTTTAACTTACCCGATCTCGGCGAAGGTCTCGCTGAGTCAGAAATTGTGAAATGGCATATTAGTGTTGGTGATATGGTCAAGCTCGATCAAGTGGTGCTTACTGTCGAAACCGCAAAAGCAACCGTGGATGTTCCTGCACCTTATGGCGGTCGTATCGTGAGTCGTCATGGCGAAGAAGGCGATGTAATCAACATAGGTGCTCTCCTGCTGGAAATCGATGAAACGGGAGCAGAGCAAACAGTCTCTGAACAGAAACAAACTGCCGATGCAGCGACCGTGGTCGGTAATGTATCCCAACATGCACACAGCGTGAATGTCGACGATTTCTGGATTGGAGGCGAACACAATCCATCACCTGATAACCTCATTATTGCGCTTCCTTCTGCTCGACTATTAGCGAAGAAGCTGGGTGTGGACTTGGAGTTAGTTAAAGGTAGTGGTCCGGACGGTTTGATTGTCGACGCCGACATTTACGACGAAGCTGGCAAACAGCGTCCCGGTACAGAAGTACTCAAAGGCGCACGCCGAACCATGGTGTCGACCATGGCGGAATCCCATCACAATGTCGCAGCGGTCACCATTACCGAAGAAGCGGTGCTGGAAGGCTGGGAGCAAAGTGAAGATATCAGTATTCGTCTGGTCCAAGCGATCGTGCATGCGTGTCAGGAAGAGCCCGCCATGAATGCATGGTTCGATGCAGAAACCATGACGCGTTGTGTCCACAGTACGGTGAACATTGGTATTGCCGTAGACAGTCGACACGGTTTGTACGTGCCTGTTCTACGACACGCTGATGAATACGAACCTCAAGAGGTACGTCGTTGGTTAGACCAAACGGTGCAAGGCATACGTAAACGTAAGATCGGGCGTGAACAGTTACAGCACGCCACCATTACGCTCTCAAACTTTGGTGCAATTGCCGGTATTTACGCAACGCCCGTGGTCACGCCGCCACAAGTCGCGATTGTCGGTGCAGGTCGAATCATTGAGAAAGTCGTAATTCGAGACGGGCAAGCTGTAGCAGTGAAAGCCATGCCGCTGTCGATTACGTTTGACCACCGAGCATGTACTGGCGGTGAAGCAGCAAGATTCACAAAAGTATTGGCAGAACACTTGAGAAAACCGAATGTTTAAGCAGCTTTTGCCATGAATAACAAAAGGGCTTCCGATTGGAAGCCCTTTGTTTTGAGAGTGAATTTAAAGAGAGATTCCCTATTCGTTCATTCTTCACTCTAAGGAATGACGCAGTTTGGTTTGCACTCAGCAAAATAGTCCTAATAATATGATTTTTAATAAGAAACTCCAGCGCGTCATTCCAGCAAGCCTAAGCGCGACTAGGAATCTAAGAACAACGCACACCGAAGGTCTTTCGCAGCAATGAGCCCACAGCGCACTTTGATAACAGATTCTGAATCACGCTCGTTCCTCGCTGTTCAAAATGACGACTTAAAGTAGCGAGCATGAAGGGATTCCCTACTCGCTCATTCTTCGCTCTAGGGAATGAGGCGGTTTGGTTTGCACTTAGCAAAAAGCGACTTAAGAATTTGAATCTTAGCAAGAAACTCTAGCGCGTCATTCCAGCAAGCCTAGGCGCGACTAGGAATCTAAGAACAACGAACACCGAAGGTCTTTCGTAGTAAGAACCCACAGCGCACTTTGATAGCGGATTCTAAATCACGCTCGTTCCTCGCTGTTCAGAATGACGATTTAAAGCAGTGATCAAGAAGGGATTCCCTACTCGCTCATTTTCGCTCTAGGGAACCGCGCCCGAAAAATACCGAACTTAAACCTTCTCCAACAACTCCGGCATAATCTCAAACAAATCGCCAACCAAACCATAGTCTGCGACTTGGAAGATTGGCGCTTCAGGATCACTGTTGATCGCCACAATCACCTTGGAATCTTTCATCCCTGCTAAATGTTGAATTGCACCGGAAATACCCACAGCAATGTACAGTTGAGGCGCGACAATCTTACCCGTTTGCCCAACTTGCAAATCGTTAGACACAAAGCCTGCATCTACCGCAGCGCGTGATGCACCAATTGCACCACCAAGCTTGTCGGCAAGCTGTTCCACCAGCGCGAAATTCTCTTTGCTGCCTAACCCACGACCACCCGAGACAACAACGTTTGCTGCTGGTAGCTCTGGTCTTTCGCTTTCCGCTTTTTGCTGTGAAACAAACTCACTGTGCTCCGCCTTAATGACCGTTTCTAACGTCACGACATTCTCGACTACTGGTGAATCAGACACAGCAATAGCGTCAAACGCTGAGCTTCGAATCGTCATCACTTTGGTTGTATCGTCCGAACGAACTCTGGCTAACGCATTACCGGCATAGATGGGGCGAACAACCGTATCGAGCGATTCGATCGCAATCACATCTGACAATTGCCCAACATCCAGTAAGGCTGCGACACGGGGCATCAAGTTCTTACCGAAGGTACTCGCGGGAGCTAGGATATGCGAATAATCCCGACCAACTTCGGCAATCAAAGTAGATAGATTTTCTGCCAGTGCATGCTGATATTCAGCAGCATCAATCGCAATGATCTGTGAGATACCTTGCACACACTTCAACTCATTCAATACTGAGCTGCATTGATGTCCGACTAACAACGCGGTGACAGGCAAAGAGGCACCGTCTTGTTGAATTTGAGAAGCCGCGCTCAGCGCACGTAACGTATCTGCTGAAAGTGATTGGTTATCGTGTTCTACAACGATCAAGGTTGCTAACGGTTTGTTTTCCATGGTTATGCCTCCTAAATCACTTTCGCTTCATTTTTGAGCTTGTCGACTAACTCGCTCACACTGCCAACCATCTCACCAGCTTTACGAGCAGGCGGCGTCATGACTTCCAGCACTTGCTGAGAGTGCTCAACACCCACACCAAAGAAGTCTGGCGTCATTACCGATAGCGGCTTCTTCTTCGCTTTCATGATGTTCGGTAGAGAGGCGTAACGCGGTTCATTCAATCGCAAATCCGTACTGATGATCGCAGGCAGAACCAGTTTGAGCGTTTCTAAGCCACCGTCGATTTCTCTAGTAACCAGAACCGTTTCCCCTTCTACTTTCACTTCCGAAGCAAATGTCCCCTGCGGACGATTAGTCAGTGCTGCTAACATTTGCGCGACTTGGTTGTTATCCGTATCGATTGACTGTTTACCCAGCAGCACCAATTGAGCCTGTTCTTGTTCCATCACAGCTTTGAGTAACTTCGCGACCGCAAGCGGTTCTGGTGCCTGTTCAACATCAATATGAATCGCACGATCCGCACCTAATGCGAGCGCTGAGCGCAATTGCTCCTGACAACTGGTATCACCAATCGACACCACCAACACCTCCTCTGCAACTCCAGCTTCTTTAAGGCGTACTGCCTCTTCCACCGCGATTTCACAGAATGGGTTCATCGTCATCTTCACGTTGTTGGTTTCCACACCGGAACCATCAGATTTCACTCTTACTTTAACGTAAGGGTCAATTACACGTTTAATCGCAACCAGTACTTTCACATTCCCTCCTAGCAGATCGCAAAGCGATACGCGTCCTAGCAATTGGGTCATACGTGACAAAAATTTGCGTTAAAGCTAAGTCTTTTCATTATCTTGCTAACAAAAAATACATTGTGACATTGTCACTCAAAATCTTTATCACGCCCTATGACGTTACCATTTGAGCTTAGTTTAGTTTACGTTTACGTCAACTGGACTATAGTTCTTTATACGAGCACTGCGTAATAGAAGAAGCACCTGAAACACAAAGAAAGGTTTCGCATAAAGGAAGCAAGAAGATGGAAAGAGAATGCATGGAATTTGATGTGGTGATTGTTGGCGCCGGACCTGCGGGTTTGAGTGCTGCATGCCGACTAGCGCAACTCAACCAAGAACGTGAAGGTGAACCGCTGTCTATTTGTGTGGTAGAGAAAGGTTCAGAAGTCGGTGCACATATCTTATCTGGCGCGGTATTCGAAACGCGTGCATTAGGCGAACTCTTTCCTGATTGGCAAAGCATGGGCGCACCGCTTTCCGCCGCTGTAAAAAACGATGCCTTCTTGTACCTAACCACGGAACTTAATCACATTCGTGTTCCCCACTTTCTTACTCCCAACCCAATGCACAATGACGAAAGCAACTACGTCATCAGCTTAGCGAACTTGTGTCGTTGGTTAGCAGAACAAGCTGAATCGCTTGGCGTTGAGGTCTATCCCGGTTTCGCTGCATCCACGATTAACTACGATGCATTTGGCGCTGTTACAGGAGTAAACACCAGCGACATGGGCTTGGACAAGCA
The DNA here is from genome assembly GCF_026241575.1 of Vibrio sp. Sgm 5. NCBI lineage: Bacteria > Pseudomonadati > Pseudomonadota > Gammaproteobacteria > Vibrionales > Vibrionaceae > Vibrio > Vibrio sp. Sgm 5. The sequence continues at coordinate 83,908 of NZ_JAPHPY010000009.1, read as the reverse complement.
AGGAGAAGCCAAACCCAACTTTGAAGCCGGTATTGAGCTAAAAGCCAAATACACCGTATTCGCTGAGGGGTGCCGAGGTCATTTAGGTAAAGAGCTCATCCAACGATTTGGTTTAGACGATGATAAACAACCGCAACATTATGCGCTTGGGCTTAAAGAGATTTGGGAGTTACCTACCGATGCCAAAGATCAATCAGGCAGCGTGATTCATTCTGCAGGGTATCCACTGAGTGGATCCAACACCACTGGCGGCGGTTTTCTCTATCACATGGAGAACAACCAAATCGCTGTCGGGCTTATTGTCGACTTGAATTACAGCAATCCTTACTTGAGTCCGTTCGACGAATTCCAACGCTTTAAGCACCACCCTGCTATCGAACAACATTTGAAAGGCGCTCAACGCATCGCTTATGGCGCAAGAGCCATTGCAAAAGGTGGACTGTCTTCTCTGCCGAGACAGCAATTCCCTGGCGGTTTATTGATTGGTTGTGATGCGGGCACCTTAAACGTCGCTAAGATCAAAGGCAGCCATACTGCGATGAAATCCGGTTTGTTAGCTGCAGAAGCCATTGCCGAAGCATTCATACAATCCAATTCGGAACCGGATTACCAAACCAAGTTTGAAGATTCATGGTTGTATGAAGAACTTAGTGACACACGTAACGTTGGTGCAAACATCCACAAGTTCGGCAGTGTGCTTGGCGGCGCACTTTCCACCTTCGAACACAATCTGTGGCAGCCTCTGGTTAAGAAACCAATACCGTGGACGATCACTGATCCTTCGCACGATCACGAACAGCTGAAACCAATTGATGAGTGCCAACCTATTCATTACTCGAAACCAGACGGCATAATCAGCTTCGATAAACCTTCATCGGTATTTTTGTCTGGTACGCAACACGAAGAAAATCAACCTTGCCACTTGCAACTCGCCTATCCTCATATTCCGATTCAAATCCATTTGAAGAAGTTTGATGAGCCAAGCCAGCGCTACTGCCCCGCTGGCGTGTATGAAGTGGTAGAAGTCGAAGGCGAGCGAATATTCCAAATCAATGCCGCAAACTGCGTGCATTGCAAAACCTGTGACATCAAAGATCCATCGCAAAACATCACATGGACAGCACCTGAGGGTGGCGGCGGACCAAGCTATCAAAACATGTAGCACTTATAAAATGTGATGGTGATTCGCTATCACGCCTCTTTTACCTGAACAATTGATAATTTAAATCCATCAAAAACCTAACAAATCAATCATGTGTACTATGCTTAGTTTGCCAATTCACTAAGCAGTTCACGGTCAATTTGCATCAATCACACCAAAAGAAATGAATTCTACTTATTGTCCAGGAGGACTCGATGAAGAGGATATTGAGGAAGTTTCTCGTATTGATGAGCGCGGTCGCGCCTGTCAGTCTGTTGGCAGCAGATAAACCCAATATTTTAGTATTTTGGGGCGACGATGTTGGTGTTTACAACATTAGCGCTTATCACAATGGCATGATGGGAGGTCGTACACCAAACATCGACACCATTGCCAAGGAAGGTGCCATTTTTACGGATGCTTACGCGCAACAAAGTTGTACGGCGGGTCGCGCATCGTTCATTCTCGGTCAGCACCCTTTCCGTACAGGCCTACTTACGATTGGTATGCCTGGAGCAAAAGAAGGGATTCAAGCAAAAGATCCAACCATTGCTGAGCTACTGAAAAACCACGGCTACGTTGCGGGTCAGTTTGGTAAAAACCACCTAGGAGACCAAGACGAGCACTTACCTACTAACCACGGTTTTGATGAATTCTTCGGTAACCTCTACCACTTAAATGCTGAAGAAGAACCAGAATCAGAATTCTACCCTAAAGATCCTGAGTTCCGTAAAAAATTCGGCCCTCGTGGTGTTCTTAAATCCACCGCTGACGGAAAAATTGAAGACACAGGCCCACTCACCCGTAAGCGTATGGAAAACGTTGACCAAGAGTTTATGGAAGCCAGTCTTGCCTTCATGGAAAAAGCCGTGAAAGACGACAAACCTTTCTTCATTTGGCACAACTCGACGCGAATGCACGTTTGGACACACCTAAGTGAAGAATACAAAGGGAAATCTGGTTATGGCCTTTATGCCGACGGCATGATGGATCTGGACGATCAAGTTGGCGTGATGCTTAAGAAGCTTGACGAACTGGGCGTAGCCGACAATACCATCGTGATTTTCAGTACCGATAACGGTGCAGAGAAATTCACATGGCCAGATGGTGGTACAACACCATTTAAAGGCGAGAAAGGTACAACTTGGGAAGGTGGCTTCCGCGTACCTATGATGGTTCGCTGGCCGGGTCAAATCAAACCGGGTACGGTCATCAACGACATTTTCTCTCAAGAAGACTGGATGCCAACGCTATTGGCCGCCGTGGGTGAGCCAGACGTAAAAGAGAAGCTACTTAAAGGTCATGAAGCCAATAACAAAACCTTTAAAGCGCACCTCGATGGCTATAACCAGTTAGACCTACTTACCGGTAAAACAGATACTGGTGCTCGTAATGAAATCTTCTACTTTGATGCTGGCGGCCACTTAAACGCTCTGCGTTATAAAGATTGGAAGATTCACTTCACCATCATGGAAGGGGCCATCAACGAGGCTTATCGTAAAACGCCAAGCTGGCCGTTGATCGTTAACCTACGTATGGACCCATTTGAAGTAGGACCAGACTCAGCGCTTTATGTCCGACACTTCTACGCAGACCAAATGTGGATGTTTGTCCCAGCGCAGGCTATCGTTCGAAAATTCCTTGAAACCTTTAAAGAGTTCCCTGCAACCAAAGGCAGCTCTTTAAGTATCGAGCAAGTCGTGGATGCCATGACGCAACCACAACGGAATTAATGTTTAACACTTAGTTTGATAAAGCACTAAGCCTACGGAGTACGGATATTATCGCTGGTATCTGTACTCCGTATTTTTATGTCTCAAGCCCTTATACCTCACCTCTAAGAGTCGCATAACCGACGTTCATCACGCTCGGATAGTTTTAGAGAAAAGCAGATATTGCCTGTCACCCATGGCACAGTTCATCGCTGCTTTATTTGCTTTCGAAATACCCCTCCCTACTCCTGCCAATCAGCAAAATGGTCAAGTAGAAAGTTGATGGCCAATCTGGCCCTTAGAGGCAGAAAGTGGCGATTCTGATAAACGATCCAACTGCTATTACCACTTCCCCAATAAGACTCTAAGATTGGTACCAATCGCCCGGAAGAAATGGCATCGTTAAAGCTACTCTTTGGTAGATACGCCACGCCTAATCCGTCTTCACAGGCTTGCAAAACCGTTTTAGCGTTGTTGCTTTTCCATCGTCCTTGGACTTTCACGCCATCTAGCGCCTTACCATCTTTTTCAAATAACCAAACGTCCTTGTTCGTGATGATGCAACTGTGGTGCTTGAGTTGTGTTGGATTAGTAGGAAAACCATGCTCGTCGATATAATTCTGACTCACCGCCGCTGCCATGGGGCGATCGACTAGCTTTCTCGCGACTAAACCAGAATCACTTAGGCGTCCGTAACGAATGGCAAAATCAAAACCATCTTCAATAAAATTGACCATACTTGTATTGAAGTTGACTTCTACCGTGAGGTTCGGATGTTGTTTCGCAAACGCCATCAACGCTGGTGCAACGTAATTTTCAGAAAACGCACCAGCAGCACTCACTCGTAACGTACCACTCAATTGAGTTTGCTGTGTGGTGAGTTGCTCATTGGCTTGCTGAAGCCCAATCACCAACTCTTTACATTGTTGGTAATACGCTTGCCCTGCTTCCGTTAAGCTTACCATCCGTGTCGAACGTGCTAGCAAGGCAACGCCTAAACGTTCCTCTAACTTTGTCACTTGTCGACTTACATGGCTGGTACTGCAACCCAATTGTTTCGCAGCAGAAGAAAACCCTAAGCTCTCCGCAACCGTAACAAATTCGTTGATACCTTCAAAGCTGTCCATAGTCACCTTTGCCATATGGCAATAATGTTTTGCTAATTACCTCTATTATCACCCATCTGATTAGCAATTAGTATGAAGGTGCTCAACAAAATACAGCAACCCAAAAGGACCCCATCATGAAGAAAGTACTCATTGTTGTAACGAATCACGCGACACTCGGCGAAACCGATCAAGCAAACGGCACCTACGCACCAGAGCTCACCCATGCACTTGCAGAATTACTTGGTGCGGGGTTCGATTACGACATTGCTTCTATCAAAGGAGGCCAAGCCCCACTGTATGGAACAGACATTGAAGGTGATGCGGTAAACACAAAAATCTTGGCTGATGATGATTTCCAAAACCGTGTCAACAACACGATTCCAGTTTCACAAATCAACGCTGACAACTACGATGCAATCTTCTACCCAGGAGGTTTTGGTCTACTTTCTGACTTAGCGACCAATGAAGATTTCGCACAAATCTCTGCAAAGCATTATGAAGATGGCGGCATCGTTGCAGCCGTTTGTCATGGTCCAGGCGCCCTACTGCCTATCACGCTTAGCAATGGAGAGAAACTGCTTGCATCTAAATCGGTGACAGGTTTTACCCGTGAAGAAGAAATCGACTTTGGTACCATCAATGATATCCCTTTCCTTTTGGAAGAATCCCTAGCACGTGGCGCGGCACGCTACTCAAAAGTACAGCCGTGGCAAGAGTTTGTGATTGTTGACGAACGTGTGATCACTGGTCAAAACCCAACTAGCGCACACGGTGTAGGGAAAGCAATTGTGGAACTATTGGGGTAATCAAACGATTGTTAAGCAGCGGATATAGAGCGTGGTAGATGCCATATAGCAACTTCCACGACTTTAATGTTCGCTGCTCAGTACTGCCATAAACCTGTGAAGTATAGTATTAGACCTGCGAAGTATAATGGTAGCTGTGCTTCACATGTTTATCCCGATATCAATTCGCCCCTTCCACGCCATAACCACCGACGTCACCTTGATCACCATTCGAAAACTTTAGATGAAAAAGCTAATAGTTCCGGTAGTTTACCTACAGTTTTATTTTGAGAAATTGCGTAAACTGCTAAAGATCTATTCAATGTTGCTCTATTCATTGTCGAAACCGTATTCACTAACGGCAAGGCAATTGAGCACCTAAAACTAAAAAGAAAATACTTCGAAAAGGATTCATGTATGAAGGCGTCAGTGGTAAACCGAATCCGGTTATCCGGTAAAATGGTGATGGCAACAAGTGGTTTGGCGTTATCCGGTTTCGCTTATTGTTCCACTCCAGAAACTATTGGAGACATTCAGTTCGTCGACCCAAACTTTGCTGATTGCTTTTCTGGCTACGAAGCGTCTTCACCAAATATTTTGACCGAACTCGACTGCTCCAACAATAACATTAGCTCTGTGGAAGAAATTAAATTTTTCCCTGCACTAGAAGACTTGATTCTCCTAAATAACAATATTAAAAGCGTCGATACTACAAATAATCCAAAGCTCAAACGCCTGATCTTGGCGAACAACCAATTGACAGATATCGACCTCTCTCATAATCCAGAGCTTGAAACTCTGACTATTTCAGAAAATAACCTGACACAGCTCAACATCAATAAGAACTCGAAGCTGAAAAGTCTCTACGCCTACAAAATGCCTATTGCAGAAATAGACGTTCGCCACCTATCACGGTTGCGTGACCTTGGATTCAGTGCCCATAAACTGACAGAACTTAACGTTAGCCAAAACTCCGAACTCAAGACGCTCTTTCTTGGAAGTGGCAGCCTAACTAAGATCGACTTAAGCCATAACCCAAAGCTTTCGCACGTATCTCTTCAATCAAACCAATTGCAAGAGATTGATTTATCGAAAAACGCGAATCTTAAGCACCTTAACGTACGTAATAATAAGCTCACCAGTTTGGACTTAAGCCAGCAGACACAGTTGCAAGAAGTTAAAGCAGACTATAACCAGTTAGCCGAATTCCAATTGGGTAAAAACCCAGACTTAACGTCACTAGAGCTAAACAATAATAAATTGACCAAACTGGACCTGACTCAACAACTGGCCTTGAAGAAGTTCACAGCATTCAACAACCCACTTTATGATATTACATTGCCTAAAGGTCATGAGTTTGATCTGTTTTCAGTCGAGGGTTCACCTTATGCCGCAGCTCTTACAACGACCTCTCAAGCAAGCGAAGAGAAAAACATCTCAAACCTACTATCTCCTCGTGTCAGCATTATTGAAGGTGGTGTAATAACGCAAGATGGAAAAGAGTACACCGTGACTCCGACACAAATGGTGATGCCAAAACTCGGCCAGTACATTGGCTTTCGATACTCGGTTACGTTGCCCAAGAATGCACTGGGTGAAGCAGAGCCTAGCCTTGCAAAAACCAACAAATTTCCAATTACCGTCCGGATGACTCATCCAAAGATTGTCGATCCTAAAACGGGCAAAGGGTTCACCGAATCTACTTGGCCTGACACCATGTTTAAGCATGATCGTAACCTCGCGATGTGGTATTTCGGCGATAAAAGCGAGCTGGTGTCCGGCCGTTGGAAACTCGAGATACTTTACCGCGATAGCGTGGTAGCAAAAAAAACCTTCCAGCTAGTCAATATGGATGATCCGAAAGAACTCACTTCAATCAAGGAAGCTCTGGTCATGCAAAACTTATTCAGCAAAGGTTCTAGTTATGTTTGTAAAGAAACCGCTTTTCAGCGCTGTTTTGGGTTCGATAGTACTAGTAAATGTGAGCAAGCACTTGAGCCTTATACCAAGAGCTGCCAGTCAGTAATGGCACGAGAAATCAAAAAACTAAAGGGCAAGTTTGACAGTAAAGACGCTCTGAAAAATGCTTTTCTCTTTTATACAGGGTGTTTAATGGGGACCTACGCAGAAGAAAATCATTTCGAGCGAACAGAAGTACTTCAATGTATGAAAGGTAAATAAGGTGTTTTTGAATAGAGCCTCCCATCAAGTGAGGCTCTAGTGCCGTTAAACCTCTACCCCTGCTTCATCCTCTTCTACGATATCCGTTTCTTGGCTCGCCTCTTCCAGCCATTGCTGTAAAGCTTCACTTGCTAGCACCTTCTGTTGGTAGGCTTTGGCACCTTCCGATAGCTCTATGCCATAAGTTTGGAAACGCAATGCCACTGGCGCATACATGGCATCGGCGATTGACCATTCTCCAAATAGCCAACCATTCGGATGCAGCTTGGCTTGTTCTGCCCAAATAGCGTCAATGCGTGCAATATCTTTACGTGCACCATCCGTTAGATCGACTTTTCTGCGCGCGCGAATGTTCATTGGGAGTTCGTTTCTTAAGTCAAAGAAACCCGAATGCATTTCTGATGCAATGGCGCGTGCTTTAGCTCGTTCTGCGGAGTTGCTTGGCCATGCTTGGCCTTGTAAGTATTGCTCGTTAACGTATTCCAAAATCGCTAATGAATCCCACACGGTTGCGTCACCATCCACCAAGGTAGGTACTTTCGCGGTTGGTGTAATATCTTCCAAGGTTTTATAAAAATCTTCCGTGAATAATTTGAGCTTGGTGACTTCGACATCCAGTTTGAATTGAGAAAAGATCAGCCATGCGCGCAGTGACCAACTTGAGTAGTTTTGATTAGCAATAAACAGTTTCATGACGCCTCCATGCGGTTCGTGTTTTGAGTACCAATTCACAATATCTGATTGTATTTAAGGGGACTAACGGATAGTTTTGATGGAACACTTCAACAAAAACGATGGATGAGTTTTAGATATGGATATCGATGCGTTACGCAGCTTTCTGGCTTTTGTCGAAACGGGCAGTTTCACTCGTGCAGCCAAGCAGATCAATCGCACCCAATCAGCGTTCAGTGCACAAATGCGTAAGCTAGAAGACGAACTCAGCGTTAGCTTGTTTGAAAAAGAAGGTCGCAATCTTGTCTTAAGTGAAGCGGGATTGGCACTGCGCTCTCATGCAGAGCAACTAGTCAGCTTACACAATCAAGCGCTGAAACAGGTGAAACGCTATGAAAACAAGCGTCCTCTTCGCTTAGGTTGTCCAGAAGATTACAACGACAATATCATGCCTAAAGTCATTCGTGTATTACAACAATCTGAACCCACGTGTTCGATTCAAGTCTTCAGTGAGCCCAGCATCACCTTGAGAGAAAAGCTGGATGAAGGAAAGCTAGACGCGGCGATTGTGACAAGAGCACCGGACAGTGAAGAAGGTTACTGGCTAGCAAGCGACAAAGGCGTGTGGATTGCTCACCCTGACTTTGACATTGATAACGCCCAACCTCTCCCTCTCGCCCTATTCCAAACCGACTGTAAATACCATGCGGCAGCGGTAGACGGATTAACCAAACGTGGTATCCCTTATCAACTACTGGCGTGTTGCAATACGGCCTCTGCACAACGAGCGATTGTACGTTCAGGCATGGCTATCGGTGCGATGGGCAGTATTAGCGTTAGCGAGGATCTTAAGATCTTAGACGATATGCCATCGCTACCTTCAGTGGATATCGTTTTAGTCACAAGTGTCGAGCCTCATCCAATACTGGATAAAGAATGCTTAACGCAATTGGTTGAATTAATGGCTTGAGCTTTAATACGATACAAATAAAAAATGCCCCTGCTTGAGAGTCAGTAAGCAGAGGCATCGTGAAATTGAATGTGACGTTAGGAATTACGCAGCTTCGAACGCCAATGCTTTCTTCTCTACCTGACGGAAAATGAGAGTCAGCACACCATTCACCGTTAGGTAGAACGCGCCTGCAATACCAAATACCGTCAACGTATCGTAAGTTTGCGCGTTAATGCGCTGCGCGTATCCCATCAGATCCATAATCGTAATTGTGCTTGCTAGTGACGTACCTTTGAAGACCAAAATCACTTCGTTCGAGTAAGCCGGAACAGCACGACGAATGGCGTATGGCAACAGCACTTTCAGCGTTGCCGTTTTGTTCATACCCAGAGCACGACACGCTTGCCATTGGCCAGAGGGAATCGCGTTAAACGCGCCTTTGAACAGCTGAGTACTGTACGCCGCGGTATTCAGTGCTAACGCTAACATCGCACAGAACCAAGGTTGGCTTAACCATGTCCAGAATACGCTTTCTCTTACTGCATCAAACTGACCCGGACCGTAGTACACCAAGAAGATCTGCACCAACAAAGGCGTACCTGTGAACAAGGTGATGACACCACGGCTTACCCAATGCAAACCCGGAGTACGTAGGATCAGAGTCAGCGTCATCATCAAAGCTAAGAAACAGCCCACCACCAAAGAAGCGGCGGTCAATTGAAGGCTAGTGCCTAAGCCATCCAGCATTTGCCAAACGTGTTGTTCGTTCATGCGGTCGCCTCCTGTCCCATGCTCATGCCTTGAATTGAGAACTTCTTATCAATCACTTTCACTGCACGTTGCGTAACAAGCGTAATCACTAAGTAAATTGCAGCGGCCGTTGCATACCATGTAAAGGCTTCGTGCGTGGCGGCTGATGTTAACTGCGCTTGCTTCAACAAGTCCGTTACACCAATCAATGATACAAGTGCAGTATCTTTCAGCAAAACCAACCATTGGTTAGTTAAACCTGGTAGTGCGTGTCTTACTGCTTGTGGCAAAACAATGCGAACGAAAGCGTGTGCTTGACTGATGCCGAGTGCACTTGCTGCTTCTCTCTGCCCTCTTCCAACGGCTTTTAATGCGCCACGTAGAGTTTGAGAAGCGTAGGAAGCGAAGATCAATGACAACGCCACCACGCCAGATAAGAACGGGCTAACTTCAATAAAGTCACCGGTGATTAAAAACAAAACCTGCGTCGAACCAAAATAGATAAATAACACGACAAGGATTTCTGGCAAGCCACGTACAATCGTTACAAACGCCGTCATTGGCCATTTAACGAAAACACGGCGAGACATTTCACCACTGGCGAATACCACTGCCAGAATCAAACCGACTAAAAGGCTTGTGAAGGCTAGCTGGACAGTCATCCAACTAGCTTGAACAAGCGATAAAGAATAACCCGTTAGTGCCATATTACTTACCGAAGTACTTGTTGTAGATTACGTCGTATTGGCCGTTCGCTTTCACTGTTTTCAGAGCCGTGTTCAGCTTGTTAACTAGCTCGTCGTTACCTTTGTTTACTGCGATACCGAAACCGTTACCGAAGTATTTAGGGTTAGTAACGTGCTCACCCACGTACGCTAGGTTATCTTCTTTCTTGAACCATTCTGCTACGACAGCTGTGTCACCGAATACAGAATCAATACGGCCATTCTTCATATCGATGAATGCGTCTTGGTAGCTTGAGTAAGGAACCGCTGTTACGCCTGGCATTTGCTCAATCAGGTAGCTTTGGTGTGTTGAACCGTTTTGAACACCAACACGCTTACCTTCTAGTGCTTTTTGATCAGCCACTTTTTCTTTGATAGAAACAAACGCGGCTGAGTTGTCGTAGTAAGGGTCAGAAAAGTTCACTTGCTCCAAACGCGCTTCGGTAATATCCATTGCAGAGATAGCTGCATCGTAACGTTTGAATTTTAATGCAGGGATCAGGCTGTCAAAAGATTGGTTGTGGAAGGTACATTTTGCTTCCATTTCGTTACATAGTGCGTTCGCCAGATCCACATCAAAACCTTGGATTTGGTTGTTTTCATCCATGTATTCGAACGGTGCGTAAGTCGCTTCCATCGCGAATTTGATCTCTTCTTGTGCTGCTGCGTTCGCTGAGACAAGACCGATTAGTGAAGCTAGTAGAATCTTTTTCATTGCAATACTCCGTGTGTACTTAGTGGGCTGACACTCGCAATGACAGCCGAGCTTATCTGTTAAATAGACTGAACTTTAAAAACGTAATTTAGTGATTTAGGTAATCGGCAAACTGAGTGGTTTGCGGATTAACAAATGCGTCGTGCGTGCCGTGTTCTACGATGTGTCCTTGTTCTAGGTATAGAACATGGCTAGCGATTTTCTTGGCGAAATCCACCTCGTGGGTCACAACTACTTGTGTAATTCCGGTTTCGCTTAAATCATTAATGATTTTGACCACTTGGTTCGTGATTTCAGGGTCAAGCGCCGCGGTAGGCTCATCAAAAAGCAAGACTTCTGGTTTCATCATCAAGGCTCGGGCAATCGCCACACGTTGTTGCTGACCGCCAGAAAGTTGCATCGGCCATGCATCCGCTTTGTCTGCCAAATGCAACGTCGCGAGAATTTGCATTGCCTGCTTCTTCGCTTCTTCTTTATCCATACCAGAGACTTTTACCGGAGCCTCAATCAGGTTCTCCATTACTGTCATGTGTGGCCATAGGTTGTACTGTTGGAACACCATGCCCACTTTACGACGAAGCGCTAAACCTTGCTTCTCTTTGATTTCAGTTGAAAAGTCGAATGCGTCATTAGCGATGTTTAACTGGCCGTTATCCGCTCCTTCAAGAAGGTTAAGAACACGTAGTAGAGAGCTCTTCCCTGCGCCACTTGGACCGAGTAACACCAGCGTTTCACCGCTTTCACAATTAAAACTGACATCGTGTAGAACTTGGGTATCGCCGTAAGACTTATTGATACTTTTAACTTGAATACTCATGCTGTCATACTGCATTAATTGTCATCTGGAGCTTATACTAGCAAGAAAGAGATTTTATGCAATAAAAATGTATAAAAATTTAGATTGTTAATTTTTTGTATAATAAATAACCAGCTCAGCAGAGTATATGACTGGTGCAATGAGTGAGGTTTTAACGGTATTTGTTGATCAAAAAAGCCCACAATTTCGCTAGCTTAGAATTCCATTGGAGACTTAAACTGAAGCTCTGCAGCGCTATTGATTGAGAGCATCATTCCGAAAGAAAGTGACTGGTTGCATAAACACCTTTCCCTCTCATTCTGAGAAAGATCTCGCGTAGCAAATCCCCTATCCTTCAAGATTCAAAATTGAGAATGCCCATACTTACTTTAGAAGAATCTGATCCACAAAGATTATTCGAACCATAAAGAATTTATAAAGCAGTTACATTCCGGCCATTTCTTGAATTGGTCATACCTATCGCTAATACTTTTCTCGTATTTTGACTCGCAATTTGAGTTATCGACGTTTTTGATAGGGACAAGTCAATGATGAAGCCATATCGTTCTGCGCTGCTTGCGCTTGGTTCTTTGAGCCTTCTTTCGCCTACTATTTGGGCCAGCACTGCGCTCATATTACCTGGATTACATGAGCAAGGTATCGATTTGCGAGATACTCCTGTTTCCGCTGCCGCGGCACTTGAATGGGAATTGGATAATGCCGATGTTGTATTTGGTGCTTATCAAAACAAAAGTGATAACGAACGCGTCAACGCCATTGGTTACATGTACAACCAAAAGCTAGAGCTCAATTCGAGTTGGCTGGAAAACACAATTCGTAATCAAGCAGACTTAAATGGCATCGATTACGAAGATTACTTTCTGCATTTTTCTGAAGACACCATCATTGCAGAAGTCGATAAAACCCATGGTGAAAACACATTGCTCAATCGAAAACCAATGATTGTCGGTTATACAGCAAGTGCCGACCATGCCGGTTTTTCGCTCTACCAGCAACCGCCTTGGGATGCAGATGTGTTTGAACAAACCAATAATGGTGGCGCATTGTATGTCTACCATTCCGAGCAGTTCGACCGCTTAGTATTTAAATTCTCTCAGTTTGCTCAAGGCGGCACTTTCAAGATTGAGTACCCCTCTGCCGCCAATGCATTTGGTCAAGTATCGCAATGGAAAAGCGTCAATATTAAGAAAGACAAAACCGAAAACATGACCAAAAACCAAACCGTCATTTGGTCGGTTCCTTCAGATTGGATTCGAGCTACCACCCATGATGGTAGCGGATTGAGCTATGGCGGTGGTCAGTATTTTGGCTCGACGTTTTTGCGCGATGGAGGGCGTTTATACGCGATTAAAATTACTTGGCAAGGTGACAACGTCGATCATCGCCCTCGCTTAAAAGAAGTGAAGTTAAAAAACACCTTCAAGATCGTTAACCTGTCCGATGCACCAACAACAACGTACAACGGTCAATCTATTGAAGGGTGGCGAAAAATCCGTGGTTTTGACAAATCAGCAGACTTAAATCAAGACAACTATCTCTCTTGGAGTGAGTATAAAAATCGCACGAACAAGCAAGCCACTGCCCGCTTCCGATGGGAATCTCGCGTGATCCCATTTGGTCGTATGTGGAACCAAAGCTCATCATGGGCACTGACCAATCTTGCCAATCCACAATTTGCTCAAGCAATGCATAATTATTATCAAACAGAGTGGGCACAACAAGGTTTGAATGGTGCTTACAATGACGATACGAACAAACTCATCGGTCCCAATCAGTTTTATGTTTACTCTGGTGGTACTGTTGAGGAACTAGGCTTTGTGGCCGGTAGTGAAGATGCCGATGAGCTCTATAAAGCGCAGTTCTCGGCATTTTTAAACAAACTCGCGACACTGCACGTAGATTCGTTGATTGGCCTAAACATTGGGACAGCAAATCTGTACGGAAGAAATGGTCAGTCACACTTAATCAACGCCGGTTCATTGTATCTACGTGAGCACTATCTATTTCCTTCTACGGGCTTTAGCGGCTATGCCGGTTTAGCCAAATTTTGGGATAATTCAGCTCTAGCCAAAGCCGATCAAAAGGTGATTTTTCAAGCGACAACTCGTCATGGTCGCGTTCAATACTTTGGTAACACGGAAGAGAATTGGAAACAGGACCAATATTCTGCACTGGCCGCGTTCTATTTAAACCATCATCCTGACCGTAGCTACTTTAACCAATGGAACAGCAGTTATCAGTACGGAAGTAATAACACCACAGCCGATAACTTTTGGAAAGCTGGTGTACCAAAGAATATTGCTTATCAACCTAGTGCATTGCTTGCTATCGATTTAGGAGCCCCAGCGAATCAAGTCCCAGAGAATATGATGGCGACCCCGTTAATGATGTCCACCAGCACGCCTACTCCTTCGGATTACACCGTCATTGGTGATTCAACTCTGAATGAAGTCGTTCATGCCGATCTTCCTGATGGGTTAGCTTACGTATTGCCTACCTATACATACTTTGCTTATCAGTCAGAAACCAATGTAGTCCCTCAAGGCCCAACAGAAATGGTGTTAGCTCGTGAGTTCAGCAAAGGCCGCGTGTTGTATCGCACTGACTTTTTCGGTAAAAGTGTAGACTATTTCTCAGCGCCGAAAATCACCATCCATTTGGATAAGCCAATGAGACCAGTAGATAGAAACGGCGACATTGGTGAGTATGTATCGCAAATCGAAATCGGTGGTTACGAAGGTCTGTTTTTGCTGTACTGATTAGGCTTGCAACGGCCTTTGGCTTATATACTCTCTCCCTCATATCAGCCTCATTATTCGAAGGGACTGATAAGAGCAAGCGAGTTCGCCTAGCAAATTAGCTCAGTTGTCGGGTTTAAAGAGTAATCGCTTGGCTAGATTGACTGAGTTAACAACAAAAAACTAAACAATAGCATGGCACATCCTGCAGCACGATTGACCCATTTTTTAAATCCCGCATTCTGAATATTATTATTCACTTTACTCATCAAAAATACGATCCCCGAAAACCAAATAAAGAGAATGGATGCATGGATGCCTGCAAACAGGTAGGCGTTAGCTATTGTAAAGTGTTCGGTATTTAAAAAGTTAGGAAAAGCAGCAAGGTAAAACAACATTCCCTTCGGGTTGGAACACTGTGTAAATAGCCCTTCAGCAAACAGCCTATACTTGCTCTTACTTTCTTCTTGCTCACAGGGGTTACTTTCTTTAGGACTTCGAAATGAAGCAATGATCATTTTTAACCCTGTGTAAAAAAGATAAGCTGCACCTAAGTCCTGAAGGATCATGAATCCATATTCAGAGTGCTGTAAAAGACTCGCAACACCAAAAATAACCAAACTTGCCTGTACGAATATTCCGGAAACTAAACCTACGATATTCAATTGTGCCTCTTTGTACCCACCTTGCGATGCAGTCTTAATCACAAGAATGCCATTGGGACCCGGCGACATCACCAGTAATGTCACAATCAATGAAAACAACAAATATTCAACCATGGAACCTCACTTCTTTATCAAGAGACTCACGCGAGTATCAACAACCAGCAGTAACCTTAGAAAACTTCTAAGAACAGATAAATTTTAAGCTAAATGTCGTAATGCAACGCGATGACAGTTAAAGGTCATCTTTACGTCATAGATTTTCGAACATTGGCAGAAACAATTAACTGTCGATTTATTGATTAATTTCAAGATTGAGTTTTGCGCCATTATCAAATCATTTTTGACAGTGACTCAAAGACAGCGCTGTTTATTCCTCTTCACCACAAGCCTACTATTTCCGTCACAAAGCAGTGCATGACTCTCCTTCGCACTGCTCTATAATAAGGATTTCAGTATGACTGGTACTCACGCGTCAAAAACGATAAAACTTGGTGTCACTAACCTTTCTTTCCACCGCGTTACCGCTTCTCTTGTTAGCCATGTACTCAATGATATGGGCTTTGAGGTTGAGCGCGTTTACTCTCCCCATGAAGAGAACTTTTCAAAACTCAAATCCGGTAAAATCGATATGCTTTCTTCGGCTTGGTTACCATCAAGTCACGGCATTTACAAAGCGTCGGTAGAAGAAGTACAACCCTTGCTAGAACTGGGCTTGCACTACGAGCCTTACGCGCTTTGGGGTGTGCCAGATTACGTGCCTGAAGAACTGGTATCAGAAGTAAGCGACCTGACGAAACCAGAAGTCGTAGCGAAGATGAAATCGGATATACAAGGCATCAACCCTGGAGCGGGCATTACACGCTTTTCGATTAAGATGATGGACGAATACTCGCTGACTGAAGCAGGTTACCGTTTCCACACAGGGACGGAAGAAGATTGCTTTACTGCATTTGAGAAGGCGGTAGAGAACAAACAATGGGTTGTCGTGCCACTTTGGAAGCCTCAATTTCTTCACTATAAGTACGCAATTCGAGAAATCGCAGAACCAAAAGGTTTGCTGGGTATTGTCGATAAAGCCGTTTTGCTATTGCGCCAAGACAAATCAGATAAATTTACTCAAGATGAGTTGAGCAGACTGGACGCGCTACGTTTCTCAAACGACATCATTGCGGAATTGGATTACAAAATCAGTCGTGAAGGACGAGAGTTAGACACGGTGACACGTGAGTGGTTAGACAACCAGCGCTAACAAGCTTTACGCGGTTTATAGTGCTTTGCCTTGTTTACATTGTCACATTACTACATTGCTAAATTGCATGGCAAAGCACGTTAAGTTAGTACATGGTGTTCCCGTTTGCTGACTCTTTCGGGATTTCTTGCAAGGCATCCCAATGCTCGACAATCTTGCCGTTTAAATCAAAGCGGAAGAAATCCATCGTTACGTATTCCACGTCATCAGGCCACGTTTGGTGCGTATGCAGCGCCACTAAATTGCCCTCTGCGACGGCGCGAACAAACGTAATGTCTTTCTCTGGGTACTCTTCCTGCATTCTCTCGAAGTAAGCGATAAAAGGATCAGGGCCATTTCCCACTAACGGGTTGTGTTGAATATACTCATCCCCGACGTAAAGCTCGACCGCTTTTCTTGGGTTTCCTCGATATGCCATCTCATAGAAAGCAATGGCATTGCGCTTGTTCTCTCAATATCGATTTGCAAGGTGCTCATGGATTTCTCCTATTCAACTCGCGATCGTCTACAAAGCGTAGTTGAGAATTAAAGCGTGGAGCATTTCCCTCGTAACGAATAAACAAAAATGCCGCATTGTGTCATGCGGCATTTTAGAGTTTGATGAGAAGTGCTCTTTACGATCAGTTGGTCGCTTTCTCAAACCTGGCAACAAGACTGGTTTGGTCGAAATTACGATAACCTCGCACCATAATGCTGAACGTCCCTGCCGGTTTATTTAGAACACATTGTTCATTGCTCCCATTTTGAAATGGACGACAATCAAAGTTACTGACTGACACTTGATCACTGTATTTCACAAAGAGATCCGCATCGCCACTTCTTGGCCCAGACAAAGAAATGGTCACCTGCCCCGACTCTTGAGTTTCAAAACTAAAGAACTGCTCCTCTCCATAGCCTGCGCGTAAATTCTCAACGGGCTCACCATCTTGTAAGGGGGTCACGCCAGTCGTGCTATCCATACTTGATTCAATCAAATAGGCGATAGCAAGCTTTGCAAAGTTACTGGCATGCGAGGCGGTCGGGTCTGAATTTTCCAACGTATCAAATTGGGTATGAATATTTGGGTTGTAGTCTTCAAACAAACTTTCGAATGGCATGGCCGCCGGATAGCCAGCATTGTGCCAAGAGGCATGGTCAGAACATGCATAGCCACAGCGATCAAACTGGTAGGTGATTTCAGGCGTGTACACATCAATCAACTCAGACAGAAATGCCGTCAAGTTACTATCGGTGTAATCGGTGATGAATGTAATATCATGCGCAGAACCGCTGTAGTTGGTCATGTCTAATTGCAACACGGATAGCACGTTGGCTTTTTTGTCTTTCAGCATTTCAACGATGTCTTGCGAGCCTCTCAGCCCTACTTCTTCCGCGGCATAGCCATAGAATTTGATGGTTCTATCTGGCTGGATACCGCTGGCAATCATTAAGCGAAGTGACTCAGTCACCGTTGCAATACCAGAAGCATCGTCATCGGCGCCCGGAGATATGGTTCCCTCTTCTGTCCATGCGCCAGCTGTAGAGTCTAGATGCCCACCCACGACAATAATTTCTTCAGGGTATTTCGCACCCAGCAACGTCACTTCAACGGATTTTTGTGGGTAGCCACGATGGGAAATTTGTTCCGCAGAAGCATAAGAGACTCCTTCAATCTCTTGGTTCCAACGCGCCAGCAACCAATCAGAGGCTTCAACACCCGTAACGGTGGTATAAAAGCGATTAGTAAATGACGTCATGCCTTCTATGGTCTTCACCAAGTTCGTCGGCTCTACTTGATTGATGAGAGCCTCAACCGTGTCATGATGGCTGATCATCGGTTTGTTAAACGTCTTCAATGTGGTTGGCATGGTTGCGGCTTTCAATGCACTGGCTTTGTCTGGGTGCACCATATAACCACCGCAGCGATGCTTTTCATGATGCATATGACTGGATAATGCCGCTAATTGATCTGGCGATATTTTTGCAACCACGGCGGGACGAGCACCAAAGAAGTCAGAATAAACTGTCGCTCCGTGTTTGGTAATAAGGTGCACCGCATCCGCATCGGTGGTGATCCAAATTTGGCCTTGATCGGTCAATTCGTTGGCGACGACGCTACTGTTCAACGTACAGCTCAACAATGCCAATGCTAAAAGACTCTTTTTCATGTTGGTATTTTCCTTTACTAACCTTACCTGACGAAAAAAGGGCTCCGTCTGGAGCCCTTTGCTATTGCGTTGTTATTTGTTTGGTTTGATGAATCGGTAACGCTTGGTTTCAGAACATACGTTGCCCGAAGTACACACTTGGTATTCCACGTCGATAGTGCCGTTATGCTCAAACTGGTCGACGTAAGACTTAAAGTCTGTTGCACCTACGTTCTTGCCATTACGTTTAACAATGAAGTAATCTTTGGTGTCATACTTCCAAGATAATTTCACGCGGGCTTTACCATTCGGGAACTTGTTACCGAAGTTGAGTTTGAGCGGGAACGCATCTGTTTGGCCTTCTTCAATCGTCACCGTTTGTGTGGTTGATGTCGCACTGCCTGCATCGTCAGTGACGGTTAACGTCACCGCATAATCACCAGCTGCCGCATAAGCGTGCGTCACCACTTCGCCAGTTTGCGCACTACCGTCACCTAGGTTCCATTGGTAAGAAACGATGCTGCCGTCGCTATCGCTACTGGTGCTATGAAGTGTCACCGTTTTGCCAGAGACAGACTGATCAAACGAGGCTACTGGAGGAAGGTTTGCACTGCTATCGTCGTACGTTGCCGTTAGCTCTGCACCGTCATACTCAGCGTAACCAAATACGTTCACGGTATAGCGACCTTGCTCTGGGTTCTCAATCACACAAACTTCATCACTAACAGACAAGCTAGAACAAATGTTTTCATTCGAGCTTGGTGCATAATCTAAACCAACGTAAATGTCTGGGTCACCGTTTGGCACCGTTAGATTGATCGTAAGTTGAGGTTTGCCTTCCGGCACTTCGATATCAAAATAGGTTTTCGACCCAGTTGCGCCATCTACGGTCACTGATTGACCGTTTTCAAGACGCTGATATTCTGGCTCTGGCGGCAGTGGCGGCTCAGCACATGGCTCAACACCGACAATGCCGAATGCATCCATAACCGCAGAGGAGTCATACCCTAAGTCGTTTGCTGCGTTCTTGACGCCACATGCGCCTTGCCAAAAGTCACTATCTTGTGACCAGTAGATTTGGTTCGCGAGCACAAACAATTCAAACGCCTTTTTGGTATCCCAACCCGATGTCGTTGCTAAGTGGTAGAAGGCTTTGTTGAAAACACCCGAGCTGTAATGCACATTCAAACCATCATAGTAGTCTTGTGCATGGTTGATGGAAGAGCCATCTCGTGAAGGATCATCCATGTAACGCAATGCACCATCCTCTTTAAAGATGTCTTTGCCGACCATCCAATCATTCTCGCCCTTCATATAAAACTCGGCAGCTTCGCCAGCCATATCTGAAAAGGCTTCATTCATACCGCCAGATTGATTGGCATAAACCAGCCCCGAGTTTTGCTCGGTAAAGCCGTGGCTCACTTCATGAGCTGAGACGTCAAGGCTGACCAATGGGTAGAAGTAACTCTCACCGTCACCAAACGTCATTGCTTGGCCATCCCAGAACGCGTTTTCGTAACCCGTTCCATAGTGAACACGCATCATCAGTTTAAAAGTAAGTGGCGCAGTATCGAACCAGTTTTTGTACATGTCGAATACGATATTGCCAAAGTAATGAGCATCGTTCAGTGGAGAGTAAGCACCGTTAATTTCTTGAAATTCATTGCGAGGACACTCATAACTGTATGGTGTAGAACCTTCAGTGACACCATTTAGGTTAACCGTGATGACGTTCTCCGACTCCATCACACAATTGTTACCATCTTCTTGTACATCGAGGTAATGGTAGTCGGTACCGTATTCATACATGCCTGTTTTTTCATTACCACCAGGACCAGTACCGATTTGCGCATGAGCAATCCCTTCCCAACGATCAATAACTTCGCCACTGTGCGCATCTAACATGGTAAATGGACGAGAAGGTTGAAGGCTGTTTGCTAGCAGATAAGAAACCACGTAAACCAATCGTGTTTGTTTGCCATCTTGATAAATGAATAACTCATCTTCGACATTTCTTAGAAACTTGCCTGCGATGCCTTTATTCTCAAGGTTCTTTGACGCAACCTTTAGCGCTTCTGCTCGGTTCAACTTAGGTTTTACAAAGCTTCGCTCTAAGTCATTTACACGCAAATAATTGCCTTGCACGGCTTTTAAAGCGCCGCCTTTAAAGCTTTGGGTCGCGTTCAGTGAATGTCCCCAAACAGGAATACCCCAGACATTTTGCTGGATCTTTACCTTATAAACACCGCGTTTTTTTAGGTGAATGCTCTTAACCTGTTTAAAGCTCGATGCATTATTAACACCCAATTGTGAATTAAGCCCAGAGAAGTTGGTAAAGTTCACTGGCTTATTTAGTGTGACTGATTCACCTGCATGTACTGACATCGTCATTACACCTGCAACAGCGATAGCTATCAGACGTTTCTTGATTTTCATTTATCTATCTCCTTGATGTATTCGAGTCGAATCTATCAGAAAAAAACACACCGAAGTCGATAATTAAAATCAATAAAATAGTTGTGATACATCAATTAAATAAATTCATGCAACTGGTAAAAATAAAAATTACAAATTTATGACAAGGTCTTTTTTTAGGAAAGAAGATCTCATTTATAAAATGAAGAAATATTATTTTTATCACTAGATATTTTTGTTTAAAAATATTGTTTGTTTTATCCAATTATGAATAAGGCATACTACTAACACTAAATGATTAGAAATACATAAGGAGGGGCAATACTGAACCAAGCGGTGAAGTTAGCATAATTGACTTTATAATTTCAAATACAAAAACCAATAATCAAATATCACTCTTAAATTCAGAATGAATGCCATCCCAATTAAAAACCACCACTGAAATTATGATTATAATCGCACTAAAGACTGTTTAATTTAAATGACTAAGTAATACTAAAGTAGATACCAACCACTATAATCCACATTAAAATAAAGGTCATAAGTCGAAAGTAGTCAACATAGAGAATATAAAAACAATAACTCTGAATAGATAAATTACAAATAAGATAATAACAAACAGGTTTTAAACAAGAGGTAAAAGGATAGATTTATTAAAACCATTAAAAACAATGACTATTTTTATTGGTAGGACAAAATCAAACAAAGTGGATATAAATATAACCACCCAAGTTCGTTATATTTAATAATATTAACAACGGTGGAGTTACCTAAGGAAGAGAGCAACATTAAGAAAATAAAAAAGGCTACCCTTGGGTAACCTCACACTTTTATTCGTTAATGCATCAATATCAAACTAATTCGCCTGCACCTTGAATAGAACGTTCACTGTTCTCCACAAGGAAAACCCTAGCAGTTTGCTTTAACGTCTCCCACTCAGTATCTTCGACAGCAATACCCTCGTCCCAAGATTGCTTTTGTGCACGGCTCAGTTCTTCCCCTTCTATGTGGATGGAGTACCCTTGTGAGCTTGCTTCGATATCAAAATCATTGACGGAGAGCTCAATTGTCATGCTGTGGTAATCCGTACTGTGATCTTCCACTTGGTCAGAGAAAAAAACCTCTGGTGCAATATGCCCTCGGTTAAGTACATACAAGGTGCGTTTTGGGCTAGTCCCGTTTACCCATTGAGCACGACAGGCAATCCCCTTTGCTGAAAGCCTTGCGAGCTCACTGTATGCTAACCATCGATTGTGACATTGTTTGAGTGTAATGGTGACCGATTTCGTGTTAATCATTTTCTCAAGTGCAAAGTCCAACACTGCAGGCAGATGACATGCGACACTACCATTATGCAATTCGATTTCGATGCTTGAATCCGTATTTCCTGTAATAGTCACTGCACAATCGGAGTCCAAATTAAGGAATAAACTCGCGTTGTTAAAGTGACGAACACCATTCAAACCAACCATCTGTAAATCGGCAACCATATTGGCAATCACATCGGCTTCACCACAATGGCGACGCATACCAAGAAAGGCTTTGTTTACTGCTGCTACCAGCTCGTTATGCGAGACGATCATAATGCAAAACCTCCACTGATTTTTTGATTGTCACTTTGCGCGAGTTCATCACGCTCGGGCATGATGGGAAAGATCCATGTATCGTTATAAGCTGGGTCACGAACCTCATCCAAGAGCGGCGCGCCTTGGAAGAAGGTTACGCGCACCCATCGGTCTGAACGCGGGTCAAACTTGGTCGCGCCAAACACAGCTAGCTTGCAGCGTAGCAAATGCATTGGCAGCGCATCTTCTCGCAGCACATTCATTTGAATGTCGCCCATTTCACGGTTACCAAGGGTCCATACTCGTCGTGTAATCGCTCGGTATTGCGGATTTTGCAATAAGAATTCCGCAAGTGATGTTTCAGGCAGACATTTCAACAATGCATGGTAGTAGCGATTAACTTGTCGACCTATATCCAGTGGTAGCTCTCGCTCTTCACCAATCTCTTCACCTCGAACTCCCATTCGTGGCTCTTCTTTATCTTGTGAACGATACCAAAACCAATAGTTATTTTCTGACAGTGTGTAATCGGCATCAATAGACCAACGATATTTGCTTTCTAGCACCTGAAGAACATCTTGAACACACTTCCCACCCGGAATCGACAAAGATTCATCGGTATTCATTTGGTTCTCAAATTCATCCACCAAAGACGGGTACAGCTCGATCAAACATGATGTTAGGATTTCTTGGGCTTCCAAACTCATTGTTGTCGTTTGTTCGATCAAGCCTCCCCAATTGATGTGATTCGAAATCAAAGCATTTAGATTAATTTGTAACGCTTTAATGTCTTCTATCGCTTTATAATTCAATTGGTCTTGATGTTGATTGATGGTAATCACTTGCTCTAAGTGGCGCTGCGCTTTTGCCAATAACGCGTTTAGTGGCGATTCTTGTTGAGTCTCGCACTGCATCGCAAACACTTGAGCAATTGCACGTTCGCGCGACGTCATCCATTGGTCAACGATACAAGGATGGTTAATAAGGTATGGTGCCATGCCCAGTCCTGTTGCGTTCCCCACACCAAGATAGCGCTGTAACCCACGATGTAGTGCGATGGCATTATCGCCACCCTGTTGTTGCGCTAAGTAATGAACCCAATCTAGGCTGAACTCACGCAATAGATACACGGCACACATTTGCGCACTGAACGACTGATTGAAATCGGGATTGTTCTCAAGCAACTTGAAATCTGCAATACCAAACTTACCATTTCCATACACCGCGGTCGTACGTAGGATGTAGCCTACTTCCGCCAGTTCTTTCGGCTCGGGTTGTTGACCTTTAGATAACGCCGCAACAATATGTTCAAACACGCGCACGCTCTTATTCGCTCGCGCTAAAACTAATACATTATTTGGGTTTCGTCCGGCTTCCTGCAAAGGAACGTTAGCTCTTAACTGCTCTAAAAGTTCGACATTTACGTCGCCTTTCACTAACGCGAATGTCACGTCCCATTTCTCTGCAATGACTCGGTCATTACGCTCTTCATCGGCAATTTCATCGCAGAAGACAACCAAATGATAAACGTACTCTGGTGTCGCCAGTTTGTAGATCACATGGCCAAACCCTCTAGGGCAAAGTTGCCATTCATGCTTGTTGACTTGCCACTCTTGGCTCGCCATTTTACGAATCAGGCTTCGTACAAAGCTAATTCGATTTTGGTGCATAGCCCCTAGCCTTTCTGGCGCCATGACAATAGCAGCGTCGCGTAGTGTTGTTTCAGTGTAAGTAGAACGATGTGCATCCATTTTGCTCACCACCTATTTTTTATTGTAAGAATATAGACTTATGCGGATGCAGGAGGAATCACCCGCACAAGCTCCACGTTATTGTTTATCAGTTATGGGTTATCGCTTTTTAGCGACTTATAACCCTTGTTCTTTTGCCATCTTGATAGCAATTTGTGGCGCGTTCCAAAGTGATGGCAGCAAAATAAGCGACACAGGAACTGCCGTAATGACAATGAAAGATTGCAAGGCAGAGATACCGCCAGACCCCAGCGAAATCAAAATCAATGCGGTCACACCCATCGCCACACCCCAGAAAGTACGAATGATGGCATTCGGTTCCGTTTCCCCACTGATGACGACGCTGATGGTATATGTCATCGAGTCACCCGTCGTTACGATAAAGATGGTGGTAAGAATCAAGAACAAGATAGAAATCAGCATCGGCATTGGCAGTTGTTGTGTTACCGCAAGCAATGCCCCAGGTAAGTTAAAGCCTTCAAACGCGGCACTGACACTGCCAGGGTTTGCGATCTCAAACGCTAGGCCAGAGCCACCGACAATGGTGAACCAGAAACACGTCGTAAGCGGCGCGATGATACTGATGGTCGTAATCAATTGACGAATACTTCGACCGCGGGAAATGCGTGCGATAAAGATCGCCATCATTGGCCCATAGCCTAAGAACCATCCCCAGAAGAACACTGTCCACCAGCTCAACCAACCTTCATCACCACGGTAGGTCGCCATTGGGATAAAGTTGTCCAACATACTACCTACACCTTGAATATAAGCATTAAAGATGAAATCTGTCGGACCGAATATCAGGATGTAAACCATCAACGCCATTGCCAATATTACGTTGTATCGGCTAAGCATTTGCATACCACGATTCAGACCACTTAATGCTGAAACGGTGTAAAGTACGATGGCAAACAAAATGATGATCAATTGCGTGGTAAAGCCATCTGGGATATCAAATAGCACATTTAACGCGTAGCTAACCTGCAAACCTAAGAAGCCGATTGGACCAATCGTCCCTGCCGCTACAGCAATGATGCAGCACGCATCAATCAAAGCACCTGTTTGACCTTTCAGTGCGCGTTCACCCAATATTGGGTAAAGTAAGATACGAGGTTTAAGCGGCAAGCCTTTATCGTAGTGAAGGTGCATCACCACGATAGACGTCAAGCTGCCAACAATTGCCCACGCTAAGAATCCCCAGTGCATGAAAGACTGTGATAAGGCATTCACCGCACCTTGCTGTGGATTTTCTTGTGGGCCATACAATGGCGGCGGACTCACGTAATGCGCAATTGGCTCTGCAGCTGCCCAAAAGACACCACCACCCGCTAGTAAGGTACAAAAGATGATTGCCATCCAGCGGAAGCCGTCCATTTCAGGCTTGGTCGTTCCACCTAACATCACCTTGCCTGTTCGCCCTGCTGCCAAACCAAGACCAATAAGAAAAGTGAGAAGAAGCAGTAATTGCCAATATGGACCGAAGACTTTTACCGACCACGCGAATCCAGTATTAACCAGTGTTGAAAGGAGTTCTCCATCATACAGTGCGATGGCAACGAACAGGGCAATAAAGCCGCCGCTATACCAAAGTGCGGGATTACTAAGCCCCAACTTATCAGGTGAGTTTTCTTTTGCTGTTGTGTCGTTGTGATTTGCTTGTGACTTCTTTGATGGCACGCTCATCGTTGAAGCTTTCACGCTATTGGTTAAATCAGACATACTCTGACTCCAGAGGTTCATTGCAGCTGCCATTGAACGGCTACAAACAGTGACTTTAACACCCGCCTATTATTGTTTTTTAACGGGCTATTCCTTGTTTAGTTGGGTTAGCTCTCTCTTGCCTCCAGACCTTCTGTGAGGAAGTTGAACCAGTTTTCACCCAGAATTTTTCCTGCCTCGGATTCAGTAAATCCGTGGCGCATTAAGCCGTTGTAAATGTTTTCCATGCCTTTGCTGCCGCTGAACCATGGCAACGCATCTGGCCAACCAGAGTTGTTTGCTGAGCCTTCGCCATAATCCATAGCTTTCGACCAACGACCGTTGCGCATCCACTCAAGCACTTGCTGTGGTTGGTTTAAACAAAGATCACTGCCGATACCTAAATGATCCACACCGAACAGGTCAGCAGTTTTCGCGACCATTTGGCAGAAATCTTCAAGTGTGCACTGGCTACCATTTGGTAAGTGGAATGGGTACAAACTAAAGCCAATCAAACCACCTCGTTCGGTGAGTGCTTTGATGACGGTATTCGATTTGTTGCGTAGCGCATCGTGAGCAAAGGTTGGATTCGCATGGCTGATACAAATTGGGCGAGAAGAAAGGTCTATCGCTTCCAACGTTGAGCGCTCTGCACTGTGGGACATGTCGATGATCATACCGACACGATTCATCTCTTCGATGGCTTGTTTACCGAAACGTGTGACACCCGAGTCATTCTGCTCATAGCACCCCGTCGCCAATAAGCTTTGGTTGTTGTACGTCAGCTGCATAATCAGCAAACCTTGGCGACGCATGACTTCTATTAAGCCGATTTCATCGTCAATTGGGGAGCAGTTCTGCGCACCAAAAAAGACACCAACCTTACCCTCGGCCTTTGCTTTCTCGACGTCAGCCATCGAGTAAATAGGCATAATCAGGTCTGCATTTTGTTCGAATCTCAGGTTCCATTCGGCAAAGCGAGTTAAGGTTTCTCGTGCATTTTCGTGATAAACGATCGTTGCATGTACAGCTGTAATACCGCTCGCCTTCAGCGTTTGGAAGTATTCTCGATCCCAATTGCAGTACTGCAATCCGTCAATCACAATCCGTTGTTGGTACATAACCACTCCTTAAACGTTAATGAGCCTTTAAGGTTGGGCAGCGGAATCCTCGGCTGCCCTATTTCACTTAGTAAGGACGTTGATAAGCGGTTTTCACCACGGTGTAGAACTCTTTTGCGTATTGACCTTGCTCGCGTGGACCAAAGCTCGACTCTTTACGACCACCAAACGGCACGTGATAATCCGTACCCGCGGTTGGTAGGTTGACCATGACACAGCCAGTTTGAGCTTGTTGTTTGAAGATCGCGCTATTACGGAGGCTTTGTGTAATGATGCCGCCCGTCAAACCAAAGCGAGTATCGTTCGCTACAGCAATGGCTTCATCCAAATCAGAGACTCGAATCACACTTGCCATTGGCGCAAACACTTCTTCTTGGTTCACTTCCCAACTGTTTTGCGTATTGAGGAAAAGGGTTGGCGACATGTAGAAACCATCATGTGCTAAGTTCAAGCGCTCGCCACCGAACGCTAACTCCGCACCACTTTGACGTGCTTTCTCAATCCATTCGAAGTTGGCATTCAATTGGTTTCCATCCACAACGGGTCCCATGAACACACCGTCTTCTAATGCGTGACCGACTTTAAGCTCACTCATACGTTTAATCAGTGCTTCCACGTAGGCATCGTGAATGCCATCCATAACGACGAGACGAGATGACGCAGTGCATTTCTGACCTGCGCCAGAGAAAGAACCTGCAATGGTTGCTTCAACGGCGATTTGAATGTCAGCATCGTCGGCAACCACAAGCGCGTTCTTACTGCCCATTTCTAGCTGGCAGCGAACAAAATTTGGTGCCGTCGCTGCGGCGACCTTGCGTCCGGTATCAACCGAGCCAGTAAAGCTCACACCATTTACATCTTTTGAGTTGATAAGCGTGTTACCTACTTGCGAGCCGCTGCCTAACACAAGGTTAAATGTGCCTGCTGGTAAACCTTGACGATGGATAATCTCCGTCAGTGCAACCGCACTAGCCGGCGTTAGGTTAGCGGGTTTCCATACTACACTGTTGCCGAAAGCAAGCGCTGGTGCGATTTTCCATGCAGCTGTAGCGGTTGGGAAATTCCAAGGAGAGATAATGGCGATAACGCCAACAGCTTCGCGAGTTACCTCAACGGAAACGCCTGGACGGACGGAAGCCGCGTTATCGCCAATTTGACGCAGCACTTCAGCCGCAAAATATTGGAAGAATTGACCAGCACGGTAGATCTCACCGCGACCTTCTGCAAAAGGCTTACCTTCTTCACGAGAAAGCAACGTACCAAGTTCATCACAACGGGCAATCAACTCATCACCAATTGCTTGCAATACCGCTTGTTTACGCTCAATTGGCGTTTTTTCCCATTCGGGCTGTGCAACTTTAGCAGCTTGAATCGCTTGCTCTACTTGCGCTCCACTCGCCTGTGCAAAGTGACCTAAATTTTCACTGATGTCTGAAGGGTTAATGTTGGCAATCGTATCAACGCCCGATTGCCATTCGCCTGCAATATAGAGGGATTTTTCTGCTTGAACATTATTGATAAAAGTCATTGCTCTGTCCTTGTTCTTCCTGACGTCCAGTGGTCTTCCACCAGTTCATTAATCTGACTTACAAAACCAACTAAGTATTGGCTCTGTGCTTTTATAATTTACTCGGGCTGGCTCGCCGATGCGTACACCACAAATTCCACCAGCATTTCTTCGCGAGCTAATCCTGCTACCACCATCGCGGCACGGTTTGGATAAGGCGCCTCAAAATACTCCGCGTACACTTGGTTAACCGTTTTGAGATATTCACGATCAGTCACGTAAATCAGTACTTGTAAAACGGAGTCTAACGATTCACCCGCGCACTCTAAAGTATGGACGAGGTTATTGAAGGTTTGGCGTGTTTGCGCTTCGATACCACCCTCTACAACAGCACCTGTATCATCAATCGGAATTTGTGCCGTGTATAAAGTGCCATTGTTAACGATGGCCCACTCGAGTGGTGCTTTAGAAGCAAACAATGCGGTTTTGACTGGGTATTTTTTCGTAGAAGTATTCACGTGCCTTTCAACCTTTGTAACAACCTTGTTTCAAGATAGTTAAATACTGCACATTGACAGGCGATAAATCGAACGGTAAATTTTTTACATTTGATAAGAAAAATCTATCACCTTATTAAGACTAAGGTAAATAAAGGGATTGCAGAGGTTTCGCCATGAGTATCAAGCTTCAACAATTAAAGCATTTTGTGATGGTGGTCGAGGAAGGTGGTTTTCGAGCGGCATCACATAGAGCGAACCGCTCGCAAGCGGCGCTGTCAACGTCGATCAAAGAACTGGAAAAAAACCTAGGGCAAACGCTGTTTGAAACGGGCAACAAATCCAAGCTCACTCCCTTCGGTGAAATCTGTTTACCTAAAATTATTCAATTTCTCAACATCTACAGTGCATTGGATAATGACTTGAAAGCCGCCGCCGCGGGCCAACAAGGTCGAGTACGCATCGCTAGCGTTCCCTCCGTTGCGGCTAAATTGATTCCAAGTGTTCTAGGCGCGTTTTGCGAACAGTACCCAAACGTTGAAGTCAGCTTGATTGATGATAACGCCGCTGGCGTCGAAGCCCGTTTGTTATCAGGCGAAGTCGATTTAGCGTTAGGTAACCCATCACATTTAGACGAAGGCGGTATCGAGTTTACCCCGCTAATCTCTGACCCCATTGGTGTAGTGTGTTTGAAGGACAACCCTATCGCTCAGCATCCAGAAGGGATTGAGTGGCAAACACTGTTAGAACAACCTTTTATTCGAAACGGGACTTGTACCCTACTCGATCCCACTCCTGCGCGCGCACTAAGTGAACAAGCTTTGTATTCTGTTGAAAACATCACGTCTTTATTCTCAGTTCTTGAGCTTGGTATTGGTGTCACCACCTTGCCCAAATTAGCGTTCCCGACCAACGAAACTCGACTGGTTTGGATTCCACTGATCGATCCACCTTTGGAAAGACAAGTTGGCATCTTTACTCTGACGGATAGAACCATCTCCCCTCAGGCAAAAGCGTTTCATGATTTGTGCATTCATTACTTGAACTACCAAGAAGAAGTCGAAACTGCGTAAGCATATACCCAAGTGACTTCAAGATGCAGGATTCAGAGCGTTGTCATTGATTCGAGGGCAAGGAAGACAACGCAGCGTAATAGCCAGCTATTTCCAAGTTGTTTGACGCAGCAATCGGGTCAATGACACGCTCCCAAAGGGCGAGTTGCCTTGGCTTGTATACTTTGTTGTCGATTCTTGATTTAGAACCACCAAACCTTTAAATCGCCGCCGCGTCTACAAACCAAATCATTCTCGCTGAACCAGCATCTCGAGGTTACTTGGGTATAACTCACAACTAAAAAAGCCCCTGACACGTTAATCATCAGGGGCTTTTTAAAATTTCATGCGTCAAAACACGTTACTTTCTGCGCTTGTAAACCACGCAGAAGTTGCCACGCTTGGTGCGACACTTAGAGCAACGTTCGCAGTCCACTTCGGCGCGGTTACCGTCTTTCCAGCGCTTGATCAATTGTGGCTCTGCCAATAACGGGCGAGAAAGCGCGAAGAACTGAATCTTGGTATTTTCAGCCAAGTCTTCAATCGCGCAGAAGTCGTTTAAGCCACCTACGGTAATTACCGGTACGTTCACATCTTGGCTGATCACTTGACCGTATTCGTGGAAGTAGCCTTCTTCTTGTAACGTGTAACCGTCGAACGATTCACCTACCATGGTGCTTGCGTTGCCGTGAATGTTACCCGATACAATGATCGCATCCACGCCCACTTCTTCTAACTTCTTACAAACAATGCGCGTTTCATCGAACGTCAAACCGCCATCGAAGAACTCTGTTGCTGTCAGTTTCACCAGAATCGGGAAATCGTCACCAACTAGCTTGCGTGTTTCGGCATAGATCTCCATAAGGAAACGCATGCGGTTCTCAAGACTGCCGCCGTATTGGTCTTCACGACGGTTGTAGTATGGGCTTAAGAACTGGTTGATCAAGTACGTGTGCGCCGCGTGGATTTCTACACCATCAAAGCCAGAATCTTGTGCACGCTTGCTCGCTAGCGAAAATGCTTTAACGATGTAGTCGATCTCATCTTGAGTCATCGTTTTGCCTTCAGTTTTGGTGCCGCGCTCCGGCACTTCACTTGGAGCAAAAATCACACGCTCGCCAACGTTGAAGGTCGTTTTTGTGCCGCCGTAAGCGATCTGCATAACGATCTTAGAGTCATGCTCATGAACAAGGTCAGTCAGCTTTTTGTATTCATCGATGAAAGAGTCGTTGTAGATCCCCATCATGCCTGCGTTCGGCTTCTCTTCTTCTACGATGTTTGCGTAGCCAGTAACGATCAGCCCCACTTCACCTTTGGCAAGTTCTTCATAAATGTCGTACAACTTCTCGGTCATGTGACCGTCTTCTGTCGCCATATTTTCCCACGTTGCACTACGTACAAAGCGGTTCTTTAGTGTCATGTTGCCAATGCGGGCTTCTGAAAACAAAATGCTCAAGTCCAGTCCTCTTAAAATATGTCTTTTTAGATACATCACTACCGAGCAGGAACGAAAAAGGAACAGCGATACACAAAGCATGGCTGTTCCTTCTCTGAATTTCTGTTCAGTGCGATGAGCGACGCGAACCTTACCGCCGAAACTGCGGCAAAACTTTAATCTGGATTAAGGTTTGGTGAGATAAATAGGTAAGCAAACAAACTCTATTCTACCTCTTCGTGTTCTTTTACTGAGCATTCTGGTTGCATGATTTTTCCGTTGTTGAATGAGACTTCACAGTCGACAAGGACACTCCCACTTTGCAAATAAAAATAATCCAATACAAAAAACAGCTTAGTGCCTCGTTTTCCGTAATCTTCGACAAAAACGCCTGCGGAGTCAGTAAAAGCTAAAACCTCTTTATCTAATAAAATAGAGGTTATCTTCTTGGAATCATTGAGCCTATAACTGGGTGTATCAATGGTATCTATCTCAATTAAAGGATTTATTTCCATATTGTGAATCGCAATCCGCACTAACTGCTCATTTACTCGATAGCTACTTACAGAGCTTAAAGATGCAGGGAGTGCAGCGTAAACACTATAAGGAATCAAAAAAACGATGCACATCAAGATACTTTTCAAATTAGTCATATTAATCACCTTAAGGCTATTGTAGGAACTTAGCTCTAGCCTCAAATCTATCTTGAGGCACACTCTGCCAATTAGCACGGTTACTCATAACTTCTTTGAATGCTTTAACATCATTTTTTACCACAATAGGCTGAATTAATACTCTCGTTAAAGGACTGTAATCACCTCTAAATTTTAAATCAACAAGAACTTCTTTTATTTTCTCATCTAAATTATCCCAATCTGTAACTCCGTAGCGATTAACTACATCTAACTTTTTACAAATTCTAATAACTTCTGACTCTTCATGGTTATAACTAATTTTAAATAGCTTAATCTGAGCATCGGTTGTTAGCTCAAAATCTAATAAATCATTATCGATTATGAAGCTTCGCGCTTGAGCGCCTTTTAAGCCTTTAGCTTTGAGTAGTATTGTTATTTTCTCTTGCTTGATACCAGAGAATGCAAGGTCACGACGAATCGTTGTGATTGATTTTAGTTTCAAATCATAACCTCTTCCTAGTGTAAGCCCTGAGTTTTCACTTGGTACGTGTAGTTTTCTACTATGAAACCTTCCTCCCTCATTACCTTCTGAGTTCCAAGTTAAAGATCCTTCTTTCGGTGGACTAACTGACTTAACTGTAAACGTCTTAGCTAAGAACTCCTTAAGGACTTTAAAAGTATTCCCATTGGGTATTACACTTTCATCTAATAGCTGTTTATGTTGGAAGGATTTCTTAAAATTAAGCAGCGATTGTGATGTTTTTTCGTCAAATACTCCCGTTATATTGATGATAGATAGACCCTTCTTACGATTGAAAACATTTAGAAGAGCCTGGATTTTCTTTACATCACTACTTTTGTTAGCTCTATTTTTTCCTACTGGTTTCTCTATTGTTAATAGCACTTTATATTGCCTAGTCGAAATATGATCAAACTCATCGATGAACAAACATGTTAAACGTGACCAATTTAACTAGACTTTACTTAGTAAGAAAATTTAGGCATTACTTTTTCGATACTAGCTTAATAAAAATGCAATATATATGTTTATCATAAAGAGCGAACCACATAGATATGCTCTTTAATGAATAAACGGCAGTGGAATCAACTCTAAACCAAGCACGCCGCTGATGCTCATCACGACCAATAACGACACCTTAAACACCGCTTTGGACCATTGGATATAGTTGTTGTAATTCACTTTTTGGAATGTCACCCGTGTCCACATAAAGCACACCGCTGCCGAGACCGCTAAATACTCGTACCCAGCTTCACCCAACATAAACAATCCGATAGCAACTACACCAAAAGCAACCACGTACGCTTTCATATGCTGATGCGCTTTAGCGATCCCCTCTTTAACAGGAAGTACTGGAATGCCTGCGTCACGGTAATCTTGCATGCGGAACATGGCAATCGCGTAGGAGTGCGGCATCTGCCAGAGACAAAACATGATGAAGAGTAAGATCGCTTCTAAGCTGATGTAGTTCGTCACAGCAAGGTAGCCCACCAGCGGAGGAACGGCGCCAGAAATGCTGCCGACTAAGGTGCCGTAGACTGAATTTCGCTTGTACCACATGGTGTAGAAGAAGACGTAAAACACGTAACCCAAGAGTACAACCACAGCCGAGAGCGGATTCACAAGTTGAAACAGTAACGCTGTGCCATTCAACAGCAA
This sequence comes from Vibrio sp. Sgm 5, assembly GCF_026241575.1. NCBI lineage: Bacteria > Pseudomonadati > Pseudomonadota > Gammaproteobacteria > Vibrionales > Vibrionaceae > Vibrio > Vibrio sp. Sgm 5. The sequence goes on along the minus strand of NZ_JAPHPY010000009.1, from coordinate 50,214 downwards.
TACCAAAGCGTAAACAAACGCCGCGTCGATGTTGATGTTTCCCATCACCAATTCACGGTTTTGTGTGCGCTTCATTTTTTGGTCGATATCGCGGTCGAAGATGTTGTTCACCACGCATCCTGATGCAATCACAAGCCCGACACTAACTAACGTTGTCAGCAACAACAGAAAGTTAGCGGGTTCTGATTTTGCGGCGAGGAAGAACCCCGCCGCAACAGAAATCAGGTTGCCGAAAATGATGCCCGGTTTAGTAATAGACAAATAACTTTTCAGCATACCCTAGCCTACAACTTCATGTTGACGTTCATGTTGTAGATGATCCAGATCGAACCAGCGATCAGAATCAACACAACAATGGCGGTAAACATCAGTGACACCACGTTCCACTGACCTTCTGACGTCTTCACTTCCATGTGCAGGAAGTACTTAAAGTGCACGAAGATCTGCACAATCGCACAACCAAATAACACGGCATAAGTCGCGGTATCTGGCAGCACTTGCGCCCAAACACAATAGAAAGGAATCACGGTCAGGATCAGAGACGCAATAAAGCCTTTTACGTAATCAGAGGCACCTGTATCTAGATGTTGTTCCATTACATAACCCCCAATAAGTAAACGATGGTGAATACACAAATCCAAACGATGTCTAGGAAGTGCCAGAACAAGCTCAAGCACTGGAATCGCATCGACATGTTATCGTTCAAGCCTTTGGTTGACAGTTGGTGGTAGCACACGGCTAACCAGATCAAACCAAAGGTTACGTGCAAACCGTGTGTTCCGACCAAAGTGAAGAACGCAGATAGAAATGCACTTTCTTGTGGACCATAGCCTTCAACAAACAGGTGATGGAACTCGTACACTTCCATCCCGATAAAGCCAGCACCAAGTAAGAAGGTCACTTTTAACCAACGTTTTAATCCTGCAACGTCTTTGCGCTTCATCGCAATCATGCCGAAGCCAAACGTGATACTACTGAACAGCAGCAACATGGTTTCTACAAACACAAACGGCAGTTCGAAAATGTCTTTACCGGTTGGACCCGCAATAGAGCCACTTTCTAGTACTGCGTAAGTCGCGAACAAAGTCGCAAACAATACACAGTCACTCATTAGGTAAATCCAGAAACCAAACAGCTTAATGCCTGCAGAATCATGGTGATGATCGTGGTCGTGAACCGCAACATTAGCTTGCATAAGTCACCTCCAGATCGTCTTTCTTATCGTTGTCTTTCACTTCGTTTTTCTTCGCTTCTTCAAGTTGAGCTCGACGCTCCGCTTCAATCGCTTTGATTTCTTCTACTTCAACGTAGTAATCCACGTCGTCGTTGTAGCTGTGTTGGATACACGTCACGATGATGCCAACAAAGCTTGCAGCTGCCAGCCACCAGATGTACCAGATCATGGCGAAGCCAAACACCAACGCCCATGCAGACACATAGATACCTGTTGGTGTGTTCTTCGGCATATGAATGCGTTCGTATTCCACTTCTTTGGTTGGATCGAATTCGCCATTCTGCTTTTGGTACCAGAACGCGTCTAGCACATCACCTTTTGGTAGGTGCGCAAAGTTATAGAACGGCGGTGGTGAAGACGTCGCCCACTCAAAGGTACGACCGCCCCATGGGTCACCCGTTAGGTCACGGTTTTGCTCGCGGTCACGAACACTCACGTAAATTTGGATGAACTGACAAACCACGCCAAGCGCAATCACTGCCGTACCTGCTGCTGCAACTGCCAACAATGGGAAGTATTCTGGGTTAAGGTCTTGGCTTAGACGACGCGTCATGCCCATAAAGCCCAGCGCATAAAGCGGTAGGAACGCCATTAGGAAGCCAACAATCCAGCAAATGAATGCACGTTTGCCCCATGTTTCGTTCATGGTAAAACCCGTCGCTTTCGGGAACCAGTAAGTGATTGCCGCGAAACAGCCGAATACCACACCACCAATGATTACGTTATGGAAATGCGCAATCAGGAACACAGAGTTGTGCAGAACAAAGTCTGCCCCCGGAACCGCCATCAGTACGCCCGTCATACCACCAACTGAGAAGGTAATCAGGAAACCAACTGTCCACATCATCGGCGTGGTAAAGCGGATTCGCCCTTTGTACATGGTGAATAGCCAGTTGAAGATCTTCACCCCGGTAGGGATGGAAATAATCATGGTGGCGATGCCGAAGAATGCATTCACATTTGCACCTGAGCCCATGGTGAAGAAGTGATGCAGCCAAACGACGAACGCCAAAATCGTGATTACGATGGTTGCCCATACTAACGAGGTGTAACCAAACAGCTTCTTGCGTGAGAAGGTTGCCGTTACCTCAGAGAACACACCAAAAATAGGCAAGATCAGGATGTACACTTCTGGGTGACCCCATGCCCAAATCAGGTTGACGTACATCATTACGTTGCCGCCAAGGTCATTGGTGAAGAAGTGCGTACCGATGTAGCGATCCAGCGTTAGTAGCGCGATGGTTACGGTTAGGATTGGGAATGAAATGATGATTAGAATGTTGGCACACAGGGACGCCCACGTGAACACTGGCATCTTCATCATTGGCATAGACGGCGTACGCATGCGCAAAATAGTCGCAAAGAAGTTCACGCCCGTCAGCGTGGTGCCGACACCGGATATTTGCAGCGCCCATATCCAATAATCCACCCCAACTCCGGGACTTGCCTCAATACCAGACAGCGGCGGATACGCCAACCAACCAGTACGACCAAACTCACCCAAGCCAAGTGACATATTGGTGAGGATCACGCCCACAATAAACAACCAGAAACTTAGGTTGTTTAGGTAAGGGAATGCCACATCACGCGCACCAATTTGCAGCGGCACGATGATGTTCATCAAACCAATCACTAACGGCATTGCCACGAAGAAAATCATGATTACGCCATGGGCAGTAAAGATTTGATCGTAGTGATGTGGTGGTAGATAACCGGTCTCACCTGCCGCAGAAAGCAGCTGTTGGCTACGCATCATGACCGCATCAGCAAAGCCACGAACCAACATCACCATTGCCACAGCGATGTACATAAAGCCTAGTTTTTTGTGGTCTACCGAAGTAAACCATTCATTCCATAAGTATTGCCACTTACCCGCTTTGGTTATCGCCGCAACGACAGCCAAACCAACGATCGCGATCACCGCTAGAGTGACGACAATAATCGGCTCGTGATAAGGGATTGATTCAAGTGTTAATCTTCCAAACATTGCGATTATCCTAGATTTTCCGGCAAACAGTTCATTGAACCCGGATGCTGGGTCACGACGTCGGTGAACAAAAATGGTGGAATACTAGAGAACATCTTCACAGGCTCCGCCACCGTTGGTGATGCAAGCGCACGAAATTGCTCCCAGTCTTCGATTCGATCAGGGCTGGCTTTCACTTGCTGTACCCAATTCAGGAATGCAGTGCGATCTTCCATTGCTGCTGCGGTAAATTTCATCTGCGAGAAACCCTTACCGCTGTAATTAGAAGCAAAGCCTTTGTAATCCCCTGTGTGGTTCGCAATCAGATTCAACTTGGTCACCATGCCTGGCATCGCATAAATCTGAGTACCGAGACGCGGGATAAAGAACGCGTTCATGATGTTGTCTGAGGTCAGTTTGAACTGAACCGGAGCATCTTTCGGAAACGCCACATAGTTCACTGTCGCAATGTTCTCTTCTGGGTAGATGAACAGCCATTTCCAGTCGAGTGACACCACCTCAATGGTGATGGGTTTGACGTCACTTGCGATGGGCTTGGATGGCTCTAACTCGTGAGTAGAACGCCAAGTGATGGTTGCCAGAATCGCGATGATGATGATTGGAATCGTCCACACCACCACTTCGATCTTGGTCGAGTGCGCCCACTCTGGAGCGTATTCCTCGCCAGTGTTCGACTCTCGGTAGCGGTAAGCAAAATAGATTGTCATTAAAATCACAGGGATCACGACAATCAGCATCAGTAAAAGCGCTGTAATGATCAGTTCTTTTTCCTGAACGCCAATACTACCTTTCGGGTCAAGTAGAGCAGAGTTACACCCTGAAAGCATAAGAATGGTTCCTGCCAAACTTATCCTCGCTAAGATGCGTTTGTATCTTGAAGCTTCCATTAACTTTCTCGATGGTTAGCCAACAACAGAGCAAGCCCTGCGATTGGTTGTCTTGGTCATTAGAATATTTTTGTGTTGAGCTTGTGCAGCAATGAACTTCTTGGTGGGAGGTATCAAGTTGCTTGATGGTTAAAACCACATTCGCAACGTGAGTTTATTGTTACACTTTGAAATACATTGTTACATTCGAGCGCATTATGCGGAGGGAAAAAGGAAAGCTCATCAGCCACAGATGGAAACTAACGTTCCATTTATGAAAGCTAATATTGATATAGGAATAGCAAAGCTGGTGCACAATATTAACGCACTACAGCGTATATTCTTTTCTTTACAGCAACTTAAGTAACGCAAACGAGAAGAGTAATCAGTTGCGTATTCGGCGCGAGAGTGTGAGCTACATTAGAAAGTGCGAATTAAGGAAAGCGTGACCAGCATCATAGTTATGAATTCACATACTATTTACATGGCATTTCAAATTTCAATCACCGCGAACGATATATCATTCACGAACTCTATGTTTTAACGAGTAACGGGGAAAACGCCCACTGAACTGTTAACTCAATTAAAACTAAGTAGCGACGTCTTTAGCTTGAGATCATTTCATTCTGTACATTTAAATTCGTGAGTTCATTCGAGGCTAGGAAGCTAACAGTCTTTGTTGGGCTTACGATGAGTTTATTGTTTGATTACGGTGAAAAATCAGGCATTCCGGTCATGTCCAAACTTCTTATTCTAACGTTCTATTACGTCATCATTTTTTCTTTCACAGTGTGGCTCTGGTCTGACGCAGACGACTCGACTAAAACTGGTTTGTTTTATTTCGTGTTCGGAATAGCATTCTTCCAAAATGCTTATCACACACACAAAATTGAGACACTCAAAAACAAGAAAGAGCCTTAATCGGCTCTTCCTTCACATTCTCATCCCACCATCCACTTCGAGCACTCGCCCTGTGAAGTAGTCGTTTTCAAGAATGTATTTCACGGCATGAGCAATCTCGCCCGTCTCCCCCATCCTACCGACGGGTATCATCTTTTGCAGCCGGTCTATGGCTTCTGGTTTCATTTGATCTGCCATTGCCGTTTTGATGACACCGGGCGCAATAGCCGCAGAGCGAATTCCATATCTGGCGAGTTCTCTTGCCCATGTTGTTGCCATGGTTGCGACGGCAGCTTTCGAGGCAGAGTAATTGGTTTGTCCAATATTGCCCGCTCTCGCCACGCTGGAGATGTTGATAATAGCTCCCTTCGAGCCACTCTCGATCATTTTGACTGCCGCTTCTCGAGCACACAAGAAGGTGCCCGTGACATTGACGTTCATCACTAGGTTGAACTGCTCAAGCGACATCTTAGTGATCTCGCCGTCTTTGGCTTTGACTAACAATCCATCTCGCAAGACGCCAGCGTTATTAACTAAGCCGTTTAACTGTCCAAAATCTTGAAGAATCTCATTAAAGGTATCTTCCACCTCAGATTCATTGGTGACATCAAGTCGATAGATCAATGCTTTGGCACTGAGCATCCGGCATTGTTCTTGGGTATTCAGCAGTCCCGTTTCGTTAACATCAAGCAGCGCTAAATCCGCGCCCGCTTGAGCAAGGCTGACCGCCATCATCTGCCCTAGCCCCTGACCCGCACCTGTGATTGCAATGACACTGTTTCTTAAATCCATATCTGTTCTCCATTACTGGATGACTTCCATGCTTAAACGCCTGATAAGGAAACTAGCTTTTAGCCCTTCTGATTCTTGTCCTTCTGGTTCTTATAGAATTCAAACAAGCTGGAGAAGTCGAGTTCTGCATGACCTGCTGCGTTATGAAATGCATAAAGGTTACGAGCCAAAGAGCCCATAGGGACAGAAGAGTTAGTTTGCAGTGCTGCGTCTAAACCCAAGCCAAGATCTTTTAGCATCAACTTGCTCATAAAACCTGGGTTGTATTGATTGCTCGCTGGCGCAGAATCCATCACGCCGGGACACGGGTTATAGAGCTCTAACGCCCAGTTTCGACCAGAACTTTGCAGCATGATATTGGATAGAACTTTCGGGTCGAGACCATGATCGATACCGAGATTGAGCGCTTCACAGGTTCCCGACATCAAAATGCCCAGCATCAGGTTGTTACAGATTTTTGCCATCTGACCGTCGCCCGCTTTCCCAGCATGGAACACGTTCTTACCCATGTATTGCAAAATCGCATTAGCTTTGGAGAACGCTTCATCCGAACCACCAACAATAAAGGTCAGCGTTGCCGCTTTTGCGCCTGCGACACCACCAGAAACAGGAGAATCGACAAACAACAATCGTTTGTTCTGCGCTTCATTTGCCACTAAGCGAGCGGAATCTGGATCGATGGTCGAACAGTCAATCAGCAATGCGTTGTCCTGCACAATGTTGAGTAGACCGACACCACCGTGTAAATCCCCCAAATACACCGTGCGCACGTGTGCGCCTGCTGGTAGCATGGTGATGACTGTTCCTGCGCCATCTACGGCTTCTTTTAACGTACTAGCAACCACCGCGCCAAACGGTTCGAGTTGCCTCGCCGCGTTCATATCCACATCGAACACTTGCACGTGAAACCCTGACGCCAATAGGTTTTGTGCCATTGGACTGCCCATGTTGCCCAAGCCAATAAATGCAATGGTACTCATGTTGTTTCTCCTTATTTTCCTAGCTGTGCAAGTGGATGTTCATCTTTTGACCAAAGAGAAGTGAACAAGGTGTCGATGACGCTCTCATCGACTTCACTGACGCTGTTAAACATCCATTTTGGATTGCCGTCTTTATCAACTAATCGAGAGCGCACGCCCTCTTCAAACTCACCGAGTAATGCGCTGCGAACTGACAAGGTTAGCTCTAAACGGAAACAATCCGCCAACGACAAACGGTGGTACTCTTTGACTTGTCTAAAACAGATATGTGCGGTGATCGGACTGCCCGCAACAAACGATTTTTTAGCGACTTCAAGCCATTGGGTGTCGCCTTCCATTGCTTGAATACGTTGGGCAATCTGATTTAAGTCATAGCCTTTGCAGGCTTCTTTAATTTGGTCGAGATAAGGGCAAATCTGTGTTGTCGGCTTACTGTCTATGACTTGATCTTCCATCAATTGAAGTAACGCACTGACGAGCGATTTGGCATCGGCAGAGCCCCATTCGACTTGTTTTAGCTCTTCTAACAGTGCCGGATATTGCTCTTCCAACAGCAACCATTCCGCCAACCCTATAGTGACAGCGTCACTTGAATTCACCATTGCACCGGTTAGCCCAAGGAACAAACCTATCTCTGGGTCGATTTGACTTAAGAACCAAGTGCCACCCACGTCCGGGTAAAGCCCGATATTGATCTCTGGCATCGCGAGACGAGATTTAGGGGTGACGACTCTATGGCTAGTGCCCATAAACAAGCCCATGCCACCGCCCATCACAATGCCCTCTCCCCAGCCAATGATTGGCTTTTGGTAGGTATGGATCAGATAGTCGCATTCGTATTCGAGCGAGAAGTAGTTAGAACAGAACTCTGCGGTCTCTTCTTTGCTTTTCTCGTGCATGACGTTGTACATGGTTCGTACATCGCCCCCTGCACAAAACGCTTTTTCACCCGCTCCATTGAGGATGACGCACACCAAATCAGGGTCATCTTGCCATTCGATAAGTTGGTCGTTGAGCTCTGCCAACATGTCGTAAGTCAACGCGTTCAAAGAAGCCATGTTGTCTAACGTCGCGATACCAATTCGGTGCACGCCGCCTAAGCAATCTATTTCGCTAATGGTTACTTTCCCTGTCATGCGACCTCCTATTGATTCTTCCAGTTGGGTTTACGTTTTTCTAAGAAGGCACGAACCCCCTCGGTTTGATCTTCGGTATCGAATAAGTTTAGAAACAGTTCTCGCTCTTTAATCAGACCATGTTTGAGTGGCGCTGAACGCATGTTTTGGATAAGCGCTTTACATGCGGTTACCGAGGATGGAGATTGATTGGCAACCGATTCTGCAAGCTCAATGGCTTTATTAAGCGCTGCACCTTTTGCCACCACTTCTTCTGCTAGTCCGAGTTCTCGCGCTTGTGCTGCACCGACTTGTTCACCGCACAATATGATGCGCTTCGCCCAACCTTCACCGACCAATGCGGTTAGGTTTTGCGTACCACCAGCACAAGGCAGTAAGCCCACTTTCGCCTCTGGCAGTGCCAGCACAGCTTGCTCTTCCACCACGCGAATATCACACGCCAATGCGACTTCTAATCCGCCTCCCATTGCGTAACCGTTGATGGCAGCGATAGAAACCCCACGAAATGCAGACAGCGTTTCAAAGGCTTCACCAAAGATGCGCGCCATTTCTAACGCCACCGCTTTATCGCCATCGGCAAACAACTTGAGGTCTGCCCCTGCAGAGAAAAACTTCTCACCATTCCCTGTGAGCACTAGAGCGTAAACGTCTTTATTGTCGTTTAACGCCAGCACAAGCTCTTTCAATGCGGTTAAGCTTTGTGACGTCCAAGTATTGGCGGGCGGGTTGTTCATGGTCACCACCGCAACATGATTGCTGATGGTATGTTGAATCGCTTGTTGTTCTGTTAGTGACATATCTCTGAATCCTTTCTTGATGAAAATGACCTGAGCGTTATGAATAAAAGCAGAGCTTGGGCTGCACTTATAGCAATGCAGACTCTTCTGCGAGCAATCGACGCGCGATGATCAACCGCATGATCTCGTTAGTACCTTCCAAAATTTGGTGTACTCGAACATCACGGAAATAGCGCTCCATCGGGTATTCTTTGATGTAGCCATAGCCACCGTAAAGTTGCAGCGCTTGGTCACAAACTTGAAAGCCGACGTCGGTTGCAAAGCGTTTTGCCATGGCACAATAAGTCGTGGCATCTGGGTCACCTCGGTCTAACTTGCTGGCGGCGTAACGTACCAGTTGGCGAGCAGCGACAAGCTCGGTTGCCATGTCTGCCAGTTTGAATTGTAATGCTTGGAATTGAGCTAATGATTTGCCGAACTGTTTACGTTCTTGCATGTACTGCGCCGCTTGATTCAACGCTTGTTGAGCCGTGCCGACTGAACAGGTCGCAATGTTGATGCGTCCGCCATCCAAACCTTTCATGGCGAACACAAACCCTTGTCCTTCTTCCCCGAGCAGATGTGATGCGGGAATAGAAACACTATCGAAAGTCACCGCGCGTGTCGGTTGACTGTTCCAGCCCATTTTCGGCTCTTTACGTCCATAGCTAATGCCGTCTGCATCGGCGGGGACAACAAACGCGGATACACCTTTCGCGCCCGTATCGCCGGTTCTCGCCATCATGACTAAAACGTCGGTATCGCCTGCGCCGGAGATAAAGGTTTTTCCGCCGTTGAGAATGTAGTTATCACCTTGTTTAGTCGCAGAAGTCGTTAGAGACGCCGCGTCCGAACCTGCGTTTGGTTCAGTTAAGCAATAAGATCCGAGAAATTCACCCGTAATGAGTTTTGGGCAGAATGCGTCTTTCACTTCATCGGTCGCAAAGCTCGCAACCATCCAAGTCACCATGTTGTGAATGGTCATAAATGCGGTGGTCGATGTGCACCCCATAGAGAGCTGCTCGAAAATGATAGATGCATCCAAACGGCTTAAACCCAAACCGCCTTGTTCTTCTGGGGTGTAGAGGCTCAAGAAACCAAGCTCTCCTGCCTCTCGTAGGATGTCTTTCGGGAAGATTTGTTTCTCATCCCACTCTGCTGCCATTGGCGCTAAACGCTCTGCCGCAAACTGTTGAGCGGTATCGGTAAACATACGTTGATCTTCGTTGAGTTCAAAATCCATATGAGCTCCTTACTTCGTTAGCGCAAGTTAATGGTGAGATTTGGACCGGTTGGGATGTCGTCATCAAACCAACGAGCCGTCACGGTTTTGGTCTCGGTGTAGAAGCGCACCGCTTGTTTGCCGTAGGCGTGTAAATCACCGTAAAAACTGCCGCGCCAGCCCGTAAACGAGAAGAATGGCAAAGGCACAGGAATCGGAACGTTGACACCTACCTGACCGACTTGAATCTCATGTTGATACTTTCTCGCCGCCGCACCATTCGCAGTAAAGATGGAAGTGCCGTTGCCGTATGGGTTGCGATTCACGAGCTCTATCGCTTCTTGTAACGTGTCGACCTCAATACACACCAAAACAGGTCCGAAGATTTCTTGGGTATAAATCGACATCTCGGTGGTGACGCCACTGAATAAGGTTGGACCAACCCAGTTGCCCTCTGGGAAGCCTTCCACTTCACATTGGCTACCGTCAAGCTCACACACCGCCCCTTGTTGTTTGCCTTCTTCAATCAAACCGAGCACACGCTGTTTTGCCTGTGCACTGATCAAAGGACCATACGCTGCGTTTTCATCATCCCAAGCGCCAGGGTGCACTTTCGCCATCTCTTGTTTTAAATCGGCAATCCACTCTTTCGAACTGCCTACAAACACAGCAACAGATATCGCCATACAACGTTGCCCTGCTGCACCAACCGAAGAACCAACTAAGTTATTCACCACTTGGTTTTTGCTCGCATCTGGCATTACTACCATGTGGTTTTTCGCGCCAGCAAAGGCTTGAACACGTTTGAAGTTCTGCGTGCCTGTGGTGTAAATGTATTGCGCTACAGGTACCGAACCGACAAAAGAAATGGCTTGGATATCGGGATGCTTCAGCAGCAAGTTGACCTGCTCCTTACGACCATGCACGATTTGCAGCACACCTTTTGGCGCACCCGCTTCTTCGAACAGCTCAGCCAAGCGAATTGACGTGAGAGGCACTTGTTCAGAAGGTTTGAGGACAAAGGTATTTCCGCTCGCAATCGCGATTGGGAACATCCACAAAGGGATCATGGCGGGGAAATTAAATGGCGTAATACCGCAGCACACTCCAAGTGGTTGAATCAGCGAATAGCTGTCGATATCGGTCGCAACGTTCTCGACGGTTTCTCCCATCATGTTGCTGGCAATATTGGCAGCTTGCTCGACGACTTCGATACCACGCCACACATCCCCTTTTGCATCCGCAAAGATCTTACCCGTCTCGTGAGACAGCAGCGTCGCCAGCTCATCATGATGTTCTTTCAGTAGATGTTGGTAGCGCAGCATTAAGCGTGCGCGCTCCGAAACTGCGACATCTTTCCAACAGGTAAAGGTGGCTTTTGCACTCTCAATTGCCGCGTGCATCTCTTCATCCGTTGCGCATGGCAAGCGCGCAATCACGTCATTTGTGGCTGGGTTTGTCACTTCTACCCAATCCGTTGCTTGAGATTCACGAAACTCACCATCGATGAATAAGGGAACCGTGCGAGTCATAATCTAGTCCTTTGTTAACGTTTGTCGTAATTGGAATTAAAGCGGTATCTCGATACCAATGGCAGTGGCTTCACCACCACCGATACACAGTGATGCAACACCTCGCATCACCTTTTTATTGTTGTTGTCACCATCTACACCAAGCGATTGCAGTTGGCGTAGGCTATGAATGAGAGTCACTAAAATACGAGCGCCACTTGCTCCAATTGGATGCCCAAGCGCACACGCACCGCCTTTGATGTTTACTTTGTCTTTATCGATGCCTAATTGGCGCACCGCGATTTGCGTGACAACGGCGAACGCTTCGTTGATCTCCCAAAGATCGACTTCGTCTACTGACCAATCGAGTTGAGATAACAACTGCTCTATTGCAAAGACGGGCGCGAGGGTAAATTCGGCGGGCTTTCTGGCGTGGGTCGAGTGTCCCTTGATGATTGCTAATGGCGTTAAGCCTTGATGCTGTGCCACCTGCGAGTCCATTAACACCAAGGCTGCAGCACCATCGGATATCGCACTTGAGTTTGCAGCCGTCACCGAGCCGTTCTTATCGAATGCGGGTTTGAGTTGAGGGATCTTATCGAGCTTGATGGAGCGTGGATGCTCGTCATAATCCAATGTTGAAGTGCTATGACGCGTCGTGATTTCTATCGGCGAGATTTCATCGTCAAACAGACGCTGCTCTTGCGCTTCCAATGCTCTTGTCGCAGATAGGATCGCCCATTCATCCATTTGTTCACGGGTAAATTCAGAACGATCAGCCGCTTGCTGCGCATAGACTCCCATCAAGTGCCCTTCATACGCATCTTGAAGACCGTCGAGAAACATATGGTCGTGAGTAGATTGGTGACCCATTCGCATGCCGTTACGTGCTTCTTTAAGCAGGTACGGCGCATTAGTCATGCTTTCCATACCACCAGCAATGGCACTGCGAATGCTGCCCGCTTTGATAAGATCGTGAGCTAACATGACGCTTTTCATGCCAGAGCCACACACTTTGTTGATGGTGGTACAGCCTGTCGTCAGTGGAAGATCTGCACCTAGTGCTGCTTGTCTGGCTGGTGCTTGCCCGCACCCCGCAGGTAATACGCAGCCCATATAGACTTCGTCGACTTCGCTAACCCCGCTCGCATCCATTGCCGCTTTGATAGCAAATGCCCCTAATTGAGGCGCTGAATAACCTTGTAACTGACCTTGAAAGCGCCCGATTGGCGTTCGCTTTGCACTGACAATCCAGATGTCGTTTCCCATGATCTCGTCCCTTCTGACGATATTTCACAGTTCACGAACTCATCCCTCACACCTGCTACCACGGAGCTTTCACACAGAATGTGGTGTCACTCCAGCCTCTCATAAAACGATGAATTTTCGCACTGTGATTTCTTGACGTTTACGTAAGCATAGCACTAACATTTACGTTAACGTAAAGAAACACATTAATAACAACACAAATTTACTCTCATGCTTTTAGCTAGCCCGTTTAGTTCAAGGCTTGAAGGGATTTTAAGAAGCCAAAACTATTCATTAGAGGGAAAAACCGAGTGGATAAATTCAAGATAAGTGACCTCGCCAAAGAGTTCGACATCACGACCCGAAGCATTCGTTTTTATGAGGATGTCGGGCTGATAGAGCCGGAACGAAAAGGCAACATTCGCGTATATCAACGCAGAGATAAGATCCGTCTCAAGCTGATTTTACGTGGTAAGCGACTGGGCTTTTCGCTTGCGGAAATTCGGGAATTGTTCGAGCTGTACGATACCCAACAAAGCGATGGTCAGCTGCTTAAAATGCTAACCATCATTGATGAAAAGCAAGCGCACTTACAACAGCAACTGGATGATATTAGCGTTGTAATGAACGAGCTAGAAACCGCTAAAGAGCGCTGTAAACAAGCGCTAAGCGACAATAAAGCTAACAGCCAATAACTAAAAACTTGTAACGACTAAAACAAACAAGAATAACGATAATTTCCAAGCCCAAGCAGTGTAACTCGAACCTTATCCGTACTAATGAGTACTTTCAACAGGGAAATGTTATGAAAAGCAGCTACACCCCACTCAACTTTGGGCTTGATGAAACCATCGATATGCTCCGAGACCACGTCAACGCGTTCGCCACCGAGCATATCGCCCCCATCGCCGCAGACATCGACCGCGATAACCAATTCCCCAATCATTTGTGGTCCAAGCTTGGTGACATGGGTTTGCTCGGCGTAACCGTCGATGAAGAGTTTGGCGGTGCAGGCATGGGCTATCTTGCTCACGTTGTTGCTATGGAAGAGATCAGCCGAGCTTCGGCGTCTGTCGCGCTCAGTTACGGCGCGCATTCCAACCTTTGTGTTAACCAAATCTTTCGCAATGGCTCCCCTGCTCAACGAGAAAAGTACCTACCTAAACTCATCGATGGTTCTCACGTCGGCGCACTAGCCATGAGTGAGCCGAACTCAGGTTCTGATGTGGTTAGCATGCAGCTCCGTGCTGAAGACAAAGGCGACCACTTTCTGATGAACGGCAACAAAATGTGGATCACTAACGGTCCTGATGCCGACACTTTAGTAGTTTACGCGAAAACCGATCCCAGTGGCGGGTCTCGCGGCATCACCGCCTTCATTATTGAGCGGGACTTTGAAGGCTTTAGCCATGCGCAAAAGCTCGACAAACTTGGTATGCGCGGCTCCAACACCTGTGAATTGGTGTTCCAAGATTGTGCCGTGCCAAAAGAGAATGTGTTAGGCGAGTTAAACCGTGGTGTCGAAGTGTTGATGAGCGGTTTGGATTACGAACGCGTGGTATTAGCAGCCGGTCCACTTGGCATCATGCAAGCCTGTATGGACGAAGTGGTTCCGTATGTTCATGACCGCAAACAGTTCGGCAAATCCATCGGTGAATTTCAACTCGTGCAAGGAAAGCTTGCTGACATGTATTCACGCATGAACGCCGCTAAAGCTTATGTTTATGCTGTCGCAGCCGCCTGTGACCGAGGTGAATGCACGCGTAAAGATGCCGCTGGCGTGATCCTTTACAGCGCAGAGCTTGCCACACAAATGTCGCTCGATGCTATTCAGCTGTTAGGCGGCAATGGCTACATCAACGAATACGCGACTGGGCGTTTACTCCGTGACGCCAAGCTGTATGAGATTGGTGCTGGCACCTCTGAAATTCGCCGCATGTTAATTGGACGAGAGTTGTTCGAAGAGTCTCGCTAACCCACCGACAAGGAAGTCACTATGGCAATCATTAAAAGTAAAACCAAGCCAACCGACGAACTGTTTTTGTCGAATAAAGCGGTCATGACCGAGTTGGTGAGCAACCTTAAAGCCAATATCAACGCCATCAAACAAGGTGGCGGACAAAAAGCCATTGACCGCCAACGCCTGAAAGGAAAGCTGCCCGTTCGTGAGCGTGTAATGCACCTTTTGGATGAAGGCAGCGAGTTTCTTGAAGTCGGACAGTTTGCCGCTTGGAACGTTTATGAAGAATCAATTCCATGCGCAGGTGTCGTCGCGGGCATCGGCACCATTGAAGGTATTCAATGCATGGTGATCGCCAACGATCCTTCTGTTAAAGGCGGCACCTACTACCCACTCACCGTGAAAAAGCATCTGCGCGCGCAAGAGATCGCTCAACGTTGCCAATTACCTTGCGTCTATTTGGTGGATTCTGGCGGCGCGAACCTTCCTCACCAAGCGGAAGTCTTTCCTGATAAAGAGCACTTTGGGCGCATCTTCTTCAATCAAGCCAGAATGTCGGCACAAGGCATACCTCAAGTCGCGGTTGTGATGGGGCTTTGTACCGCAGGCGGCGCTTATGTCCCTGCGATGGCAGACGTTTCCATCATGGTCAAAGAGCAAGGCACCATCTTCTTGGCTGGACCGCCCCTAGTAAAAGCCGCCACGGGCGAGATCGTCACCGATGAAGAATTGGGCGGTGCCGACGTGCATTGTCGCAAGTCTGGCGTTGCCGATTACTACGCAGAGAACGACCAACACGCCTTGCAACTTGCACGCGAAGCCATCTCCAATACCAACCAATCACTCCCAGTTCAAAGCGACAAACCGGTTTTACCACCACGTTACGACGCTGAAGAAATGTACGGCATCGTCAATGCGAATCTGCGCTTGTCTTTTGATGTTAGAGAGATCATCGCTCGTGTGGTTGATGACTCAGACTTCGATGAGTTCAAAGCACTTTATGGCAAGACCTTAGTATGTGGCTTCGCACGAATCCACGGTAATCTAATTGGCATTGTGGCTAACAACGGCATCTTGTTTTCTGAGTCCTCGCAGAAAGGCGCGCACTTTATTGAGCTGTGTGCCAAACGCAAAATTCCCCTACTGTTTTTACAAAATATCACTGGGTTTATGGTGGGCAAAAAGCTCGAGGCGGAAGGCATTGCCAAACACGGCGCGAAATTGGTGATGGCGGTTGCGTGTGCGGATGTGCCTAAGTTTACCGTGATTATTGGCGGCTCTTACGGTGCCGGCAATTACGGTATGTGTGGTCGTGCTTATGACCCAACCATGATGTGGATGTGGCCAAACGCACGAATCTCCGTCATGGGCGGAGAACAAGCCGCAGGCGTGCTCACTCAAGTGCGTCGAGAAGTGAAAAAACGCCAAGGTGAAGAATGGCCAGAGCCCGAAGAAAGTGCATTCCGAGAATCTATCGTAGACTTGTATGAGTCTCAGGGTCATCCCTACTACGCCAGCGCACGTTTATGGGATGACGGCATCATCGACCCGAAACAGACACGTCAAGTATTGGCTCAAGCCTTAAAAGCCGCGCTCAATGCGCCAATTCCTGACAGCAACTTTGGCATATTCAGAATGTAGAAATGTAGAGAGAAAAGGACGTCACATGCAGGATCATCAACCGAGTATCATCCCCAATACCCAACGACAAGATGAAGTACTTTGGAACGTCGATGAATTCGGCGTTGCAACGCTTACGCTCAATCGCACAGAGAAGCACAATGCGTTTGATGCCTGCATGATTGACTTGCTGATCCACAGGCTGGACTACCTCGCTCTGCGCACCGATGTTAGATGCTTGGTGCTTCGAGGAAACGGCAAACATTTCTCCTCTGGGGCTGATTTGAATTGGATGAAATCCATGGCAAGTAGCACCAGAAAGCAAAACCTAGAAGACGCGCAAAACCTTGCTCGCCTGATGCATACATTGGACGCTTTCCCTCAGCCTACTATTGCTGTTGTGCAAGGTTCCGCTTTTGGTGGTGCATTGGGCTTGATCTGTTGCTGTGATATCGCAATCGCAGCGGAGAATGCGAACTTCTGCTTGAGTGAAGTCAACCTGGGGCTGGTTCCAGCAACCATCTCTCCTTATGTCATGCGAGCTATGGGCAACCGACAAGCTCGCCGCTACATACTCAGTGCCGAAGTGATTAACGCCACCAAAGCTGAAAAGTTCGGCATTGTGCATGAGGTTCATAAGCTGGATAAAATCGAAGCCGTAGTAGAAAGCTTGATTGATTCTTTGCTGCTCAATAGCCCAGATGCGATGCGAAAAGCCAAAGCGTTATGCCATCAATGCCACCAAAATCCGATTGATGGTCAGCTTATTCAATACACGAGCCAGCTTATCGCAGACATTCGCGTATCGCCGCAAGGACAAGATGGTTTGCAAGCCTTTCTAGAGAAACGAGAACCGGGTTGGATAAACAAGCCAGCTAAGGGCAAGAAATGAATTTGCCAAACAAGGTAAATATTGTCGAAGTGGGCGCGAGAGACGGATTACAAAACGAATCACCAGTGTCCACGCAGGCCAAGATCCGCTTGATCGACTTACTCTCTGATACAGGACTCACCCATATTGAGGCAGGATCTTTTGTCTCGCCTAAATGGGTACCTCAAATGGCGGATTCACTCGATGTGATAACGAAAATCACCCGCCGCCACAACGTCATCTACTCAGCACTAACGCCTAATGTGCAAGGTTTTGAAAAAGCGCTTGAAGCCGGTGCTACCCAAGTAGCCATCTTCACCTCCTCATCGGAAGGCTTTTGCCAACACAACATCAATTGCTCGATTGCAGATAGTCTTACCCGCTTTGAACCAGTAATGGAATTGGCAGCAAAGCATGACATTCCCGTTCGGGGTTACTTATCTTGCGTGGCAGACTGCCCTTACGACGGACCAACCAAGCCCGAGCAAGTCGCAAGAGTCGCCAACCTACTGATGGAATTAGGCTGCTATGAGGTTTCACTTGGAGACACCATAGGTACAGGCACGCCGATACGCATCGCTAAAATGTTAGAAGCCGTACAATTGAAAGTACCAACCCACAAGCTCGCAGTGCATTTTCACGACACATGGGGACAAGCGTTGGCGAATATCTACCAAGCCTTAATGATGGGCATCAATACCATCGATAGTAGTGTGGCTGGGCTTGGGGGCTGCCCTTACGCTCATGGCGCTTCAGGTAATGTTGCTACCGAGGATGTGCTCTACCTTTGCCAAGGCTTAGGAATCGAGACCGGAGTAGATTTAGAGTTGCTCGCCAAAGCCGGATGGATGATCAGTGAAGAATTAAACCGCCAGCCGACCTCAAAAGTCTCGCTGGCGTTAAAGCAGCGTTAGATCTCGTAATTCGCTTTGATACCGATATCGAAATGCAGCGGCATACGCCATTTAGCAAAAGACAGGAAGCCCATTACTAAACCAGCCAATAACATAGTGATGGCAGCAAGGATTGGAAGGTTAAACCACAGCGCAAACGTTGCGACAGCGAGAAACGCGGGTACCATCTTCAAGCCTGGCACTTTAAAGCAAAAAGACTCTTTAAGTGCAATGCCCGAAAAGGTCACAAAGATAAAGCCAAGCCCTAACCAAGTGCGCTGAAACTCCAAGTCACTCACCATCAGTACCAAGCCAATCCAAGACGCCCAACTGATCACGGCACGTACGTGTTTGCTGTAAACGTGAACATTCGCGGCAGATAACGCACCAGCCATACAAAGCGTAATGACTGAGGTTTGGTAAATCAACGGTGAACTAGAAATTGCACCAGAGACAAGAACCGAAAAAACAAGCAGCGCCATAGCAAACAAAGTAATACCAAAGCGATACAAGCACACGCTGATTTTATCAAGTGAATCCAGCGTCTCTTGATGTTCTGTGTTTGCCATGGAAAGCATCCTGCCTAAAAATGAAAAGGAATGAAAAGCCAACGAGGGTGAAACCACTGGCTCTATAAACTTGATTACGCCCGTTTTGGAAAGCGGAGTTTACCGCCAGTTCGGTAGATCACCAAAGAGAATAAGATAAGAGCGCAGCCGACGAGTTTATTAGAGGTCAGCACTTCGCCATACCAAATCACACTCAGAATTACAGTCCACACGGGTTCAAGGATCATAATCAGTGCAGCGTTACCCGCTTGGACAAACTTTTGCCCCATGGTTTGCATTACGTAACGCAAACTGGTTGCCAAAAGCGTGCTCAACGCAAACCAAATCCAGATAGATGTGCTTACCTCTGTTGGCACCGTTTCCACCAACGATGAAATCAGCAAACCAATCAAGCCCGTGACAAAAAGCTGAATACACGTTAGCAACAACACAGGCAATTTTTGCGAATACTTGCTGTTTACGTTGAAGTGCAGAGCGAGCATCAAAGCCGCGCCCAAGAACCACAGCTGACTGCTAGATTGTTGCCAACCACCAGCCAGAGACAAACACCCTAGGCCAAGAATCGCGATCGGTAGTGACACCCAAAAAATTCGTTGAGGTCTTTGACGAAACATAATCCAAGCGACAATGGGTACAAACAGCATTGACAGGCTCATGATGAATGCGCCCTCACCTAGCGTGTCACTGATTGAAATCGCGTAGATCCAGCACATCAGTGCGCCACCTAAAAGCACACCTACGCCTGCCGCGGCAAAAATATCTTTCTTATTGGCAGCACGAAGCGGTTTGATACACAGAGGCAGCAAACACAGTGAAGCGATGGAGAATCGCAGACCGATAAATCCGAATGGTGGGAGACCTTGAATGGTTTCTTTGGAGAAGATCCACCCTAATGCCGCGATCATCGTAGTAGCGACGAGCACGAATGCAGCTTTGCGTTCTGAGTTAAGCATAATTACTCACAAAAAAGACCCTGCGAGGGATTCGTCAGGGGTTATTTATCATTGATTTTAATGCGTGATAGCTAGTTATATTTGCATCGCAAATGCTGACTTTATATGTAATTAGAAAGGAGGGTGTTAACGTTTGCGAAACGCTCACAGTATACATGGCAGCTTGATTATCATCGAGATAATTACTGCATTTATCAGCGATTATTTATGCAGTTTATACCGAATGAAATCCCTATCAAATCATCAGGCTAAAGCTCAAATATTGTGCGGAATAACCTCCCTTTCTGGCATCACGAAAATGGTATAATTCAAACGCAATAAGACAGACATCAGGAGGTGCTTTATGAGACATTCGACCGTACTCTTTTTCATTCTGATTGCCTTGCTTATTATCGCGCCAGTAGGCCTTGGTTCCTTATTCAGTTTCGTCTCTTCTATACGATCTAGTCACTTAGAAGCTGATCCGGTTTCTATTGCCCATATTTACGACATGATGATTTATCGCGGGCGTTAGTTTGTTTTCGATCCTATCTTTCATTCATGGGGTCTTCCGTGAAAAGAAGTCTCCCAGACCTTGAAATTCCAACTCACCTAAAACTTTCTTCAAAAGCTCTTTTGTTTGATTTTGTATCAATTCCCATCCATACCCTATTCAACCGTAGCTAACCCGTTATTTTCCTGTCGATTTTATTCACCAAAATTTTGCCCTAATCGTTACGTGTTCACGTATTAAATAGAAAAATTCACAACTAAATCGGCTCGTACGTAGCGATATTGTCAGTACCTGCTTACTCTTTAACCTACAACTATAAAAAATACGCCAGTACATTCACGCCATCAACAACAGTGAAAATCTGGAATATCAAGACCCAAGTTAGTGAAACACGCATTCAAATTACTAGGGAATCAGTGATGAGATTAAAGAACACCCAAAACATGAGCGCAGCTTTGAGGACGGCTCTCGTCGCCGCTGTGTGCTTCTCTCCCCTCACCTTTGCTGCAGAAGGTGGTGAGCAATTCGAAGTCGGCAAAGAAAAAGCGAAAGTTTGTATGACTTGTCATGGTGTCGATGGCATATCGACCATTGATGCGTACCCCAACTTACGCGGCCAGAACAAAACTTATCTGATTTCTTCCCTTAAGGACTACAAAGCGAGGGAGCGAACCAGTGGTCTCGCGGTGCTGATGCAACAGCAGGCCGATGCCCTCTCTGATCAAGACATTGAAGACATTGCCCACTACTACTCTCAGCTAGGCAAAGAAGCTCAACCTTAAACGAGGAGCGTTCTTATGGAACAAGCAGCAACTCAATACAACACTAAAGTTGTGAAGTATTTTGTGTTGGCATCGTTAGTTTGGGCTATTGTCGGGATGATCATTGGTGTGATCCTCGCGGCGCAGTTGTATTGGCCAGTACTTAACTTCGATTCTCAATACTTCCAATTCGGTCGACTCAGACCACTACACACTTCCGGCGTAATATACGGCTTTGTAGTCAACATTTTGATGGGTACCTCTCTCTACATCGCTCAACGCACCGGACGCTGTAACCTCTTTAACCAAAGCTTATCTTGGATGGTTTTCTGGGGTTGGCAACTGGTACTCTTTTTGGCGTTAATCAGTCTGCCCGCAGGCTACACAACATCAAAAGAGTACGCTGAGTTAGAGTGGCCGATCGACCTTTTGATCGTCTTAGTCTGGGTGCTTTATGCGGTGCTTTTCTTCGGCACAATCGCCAAACGAAAAGTCGACCACATTTTCGTAGCCAATTGGTTCTTCGCAGCGTTTATCATTGTCATTGCCATGATCTTCATCGTGAACAACTTGGCCATGCCTGTATCGTTGATGAAATCTTATTCCGTCTTTGCTGGAGCGCAGGACGCCATTGTGCAATGGTGGTGGGGTCACAACGCAGTGGGCTTCTTACTGACTGCTGGTGTGATTGGTATGAATTATTACTTCATACCAAAAGTGGCAGACCGCCCTATTTACTCTTACCGTTTATCTGTCATCCACTTTTGGGGCTTGGTTGGTTTTTACACTTGGGCAGGTACCCACCACTTGGTTTATTCATCGGTGCCTATTTGGGTGCAAAACATCGGCATCATCATGTCACTCATTCTTTGGCTTCCATCTTGGGCGGGCGCTTTCAACAGTGCGATGACACTGCTACAAAACAAAGAGAAGCTTAAATCTGACTACATTTGCCTGTTCTTCTTCTCTGCCATTCTTTACTACTGCTTAGCCACATTCGAAGGGCCTCTACTGGCAATTCGCTGGTTCAATATGCTCGCGCACAATACTGAATGGGTCATCGGTCACGTTCATTCCGGCGCATTAGGTTGGGTCGGTATGTCAGGCATTGCGGTGTTCTACTACTTCATTCCTCGTCTATGGAACAAAACAGAGTTGTGGTCAAAGCGTTTGATAAAATGGCACTTCTGGCTCGCGCATGCTGGTGTTGCGATTTACGCCATCGCGCTCTGGGTTGCTGGTATTGGCGAAGGCTACATGTGGCTAACTCAGAATGAGAATGGCGAACTGGTTTACAGCTTTATTGAAGCCATGAATTTTAAAGCGCCATGGTTGTTCCTACGGTTCTTTGGGGGCGCACTCTTTGTACTTGGCCTATTCCTGATGGCATTCAACTTGTACAAAACCGTGCGTTCTCCATCGGTGTTAGTGGCAAAGGAGGCATAAGATGAGCAAAGACTTTACTCACTCAGTGGTCATCTTGATCATCACCACGGTGGTTGTGGCCTCCTTCTCACTCGCGGTTTGGGTTGTGCCGAACATTCTTCGCACCGACGACATCGCCAAAGGCAGCTTGGCCAAGCCTTTAACCGCCATTGAGCTTGCGGGTCGCGATATTTACATCAGTGAAGGGTGTCATGTCTGCCACACGCAGATGGTTCGTCCTCTAGAGCCTGAGACCAAACGCAACGGTCGCGCAAACAAGGAATCAGATGACATTTACGAATTCCCTAACCTATGGGGTTCAAAACGCACAGGTCCGGACTTAACCAACCTTGGCCGTAAATATTCTGACCAATGGCATGTATTGCATCTCATCGATCCTCGTCAGGTCATTCCAACGTCCATAATGCCGGCCTACCCTTGGTTGTTCGAACAAACTCTCTCGGGCGATGCAATTGTCGACAAGATGGAGACACTACGCATATTAGGGGTTCCATACACAGACCAAGAAATTTCCGATGCGCGCTTGCAAGTTCGCGGTAAAACCAAAGGCGAAGCGCTAATTCGTTATCTTCAAAGTCTTGGTCAAGATACAGCACAGGAGGTGGCACCATGAGCACATTCTGGAACTGGTGGGCCGTTGCCTGCACCATAATCTTCTTTGTTCTGATGGTGGGCGTTATCGTCAAGTATTGGCGTAGCAACCACAAAGCGGACCAAGACCACACTATTGCCTCTTTTGATGGGATAGATGAAAAGGACGCACCACCACCTAAGCTCCTCTTCGTTAGTTACGCTGTCGCGTTTTTACTCTCTGCGGGGTATTTGGTTCTGTATCCGGGGCTTGGTGAATGGAAAGGCTTGGCGAACTATGACCAAGCGGACGACAAACTTAGCTCACCATCAACCACACTCGACCAGCAATTTAGTCAAGTAGCCGACACCTCTTTGGCGGCACTTGCGCAAGATGCCGACATTGTCCGTAGCGGTCGTATGTTGTTTCAAACCCATTGCGCAGCCTGTCATAGAGATAATGCACAAGGTCAAAAACACTTCCCTAACCTTATCGACAAAGAATGGATGTACGGCGGAGATGATGAAGCCATCATTCATTCCATAGCGAAAGGCCGTAACGGTGCGATGCCCGGCTGGGTTGAAGTGATGAGAAAGGACGAAGTGGACAAGGTTTCTTACTATCTTGCGTCGCTCAATCAACGCCACAGCAATGTGCCTGAAGTTAAAATAGAGTTGGGTAAGACCTTGTTCGTTCAATACTGTGCCTCATGCCATGGAGACGGTTCTATCGCTAATCAAGAAACGGGAGTGCCCGACCTTTCTGATAGCGTATGGCTTCATGGTGGCAGTATTGAAGAGATTCAACACACCATCAATTACGGTTTGAACAACTTGATGCCTGCGTTTGAAAACCAACTCTCAGAGCACGAGATCCTCGCGATTGGTGCTTACATCCGCAAAGCCGGCGAAGAAGAAGAGCAGAAACTCGCAGTACTTAACGCTCAATCTGTCGAGCGTGGTGAATATCTGGCACACGCGGGGGATTGCGTCGCTTGTCACAGTGCAGAAGGTGGCGAACCTTTTGCCGGCGGCCTACCGTTTGTTACGCCATTTGGCACAATCTATTCGACCAATATTACTCCTCACGCTAGTGAAGGGATTGGTGAATACGATTACGACAACTTCCGTGATGCTTTGGTACACGGGAAAGGCAAACATGGTTACTTGTACCCGGCGATGCCTTACACCTCTTATCAATACCTTACGGAACAAGACATGACGGATTTGTGGGAGTATATGCAGTCTATTCCTGCCGTGGCGCGTCGTAACGATGAAAACCACATGATGTTCCCATCGAATATTCGTCTTGGCCTCCTTGGCTGGAACATTGTCTTTATGGACACCGACCCTATCGACTACAACCTACCCTCAGAGCTTGAGGGCGCGGTGGATGACGTAGAGAAGTGGCAGAAAGGCAAATACTGGGTTGCAGGCTTAGGACACTGCTCAGAGTGCCACACGCCGAGGAATATTGCTCAAGCATTGATTCCTGAGCGCATCTTCCAAGGTAACTTGATTGACGGCTGGAACGCACCTGACATTACGTCCACGGAGCTGTATGTGGGCGGTTGGGATGAGAAGACTCTGACCGACTTCTTGCACACAGGTCACTCAGATAAAGGCACTGCTTTTGCTGGGATGGCTGATGTGGTCAAAAACAGTTTGAGCTTAATGACTCGTGAAGACGTTGAGTCTATGTCCTACTATCTACTCAATGGTGACGTAAATAACTTCATTGCCGCCGATGCCGTTCCTTTGGAGCCTAAAGGGTTTGATGAAGCGGCTTATCAAGAGCCAATCTATGCAACTTACAAGCAAACATGTGGAGCATGCCATGGTAACGATGGTAAAGGACGAGATCCGATAGCACCAACGCTCTTGAACAACGGCATTATCATGCACAGTGACCCGTTTAACACCATTGCAGTAACGGTACGAGGTTTACAACCAACTTACATTGACCCTGAACGTAACTTTATGCCGATGGCAAGCTTTGAAGACATCTTATCAGACGCTCGCTTGGCAGAATTGATTACCTTCGTACGTAAACACCTCGGCGATCAACAATCGCCTGTTACGCCAGCAGACGTTCGAGAAGTAAGGGAAACCTTAGAAGCCGCAGGTTATGCCGGAGGACTGCATACCACACCAGATATGTATGACCGACGAGATAACAACATCCATATCAAGTAACTAAAGTGGCGAGTATCAGGTACAAAAAAAGCCCTTTCCAATCGGAAAGGGCTTTGAGTTAGTTCCCAAAATTTTTGCCGTTTTACAGCAGTTCTACCGACTGTTGAGCGATAACCCACTCTTCATTGGTAGGAATAACCAGTGCTTTCGCACCAAGCAACTCAGATGTAGCAACAACACCTGCGTTACCAAATCGAGCGTCTTCGTTACCTTTCACATCTTCAACAAAACCTAGCAGTTTAAGGTTGTTTAAGATTTCACGACGAATTGGCATAGAGTTCTCGCCAATACCGCCAGTGAAGATGATGCCGTCAAATGAATCTAGAGCAGCAAGGTAAGACGCAATGTATTTAGACACACGGTATGTAAACACTTGGAACGCTAGAGTTGCACCTTCGTGACCCTCTTCCATCGCTTCCAAAATACCGCGTGCATCACTTGTTAGGCCAGAAACACCTAAGAAGCCTGAAGCCTTGTTTAGTGAGTTAAACACTTTCTCTTGAGACCAACCTTTCTTCAGAAGGTACTCAATGATACCTGGGTCTAGGTCACCACAACGTGTGCCCATCATCAGGCCAGACAGCGGCGTGAAACCCATAGATGTATCTACAGACTCACCGTTGTTGATTGCACAAACAGAAGCACCGTTACCTAGGTGAACAGAAATGAAACTTGATTCTTCCACTGGTTTATTCAGCATCTTCGCAGCTTCACGGCTTACGAAGTAGTGGCTCGTACCGTGGAAGCCGTAGCGACGAATTCCAAAGTCTGTGTAAAGTTCTTTAGCAATTGCACCGGTGTAAGCTCTTGCAGGCATTGTTTGGTGGAACGCAGTATCAAACACAGCAAACTGAGGGAGCTCAGGGAATGCAGCCATAGAAGCACGCATACCAATCGCATGAGCAAGGTTATGTAGAGGGGCTAAGTCACTTAACGCTTCTACGTCTGCAATAACAGACTCATCTAAACGGACTGTCTTGGTAAACTTCTCACCGCCGTGAACCACTCGGTGGCCAACAGCAACAACATGGTCAATTAATTTGTACTCTTTTACTAACTCAACTAATTTTGCTACTGCAAGTTGATGGTGGTTCTCATTACCTTTAATAGCAAATTCAAATTTTTCACCGTTGAATTTCCAGCTCATACGAGCGTCTGATAGACCAAAGCATTCGCCCAGACCACTTAGCACAGCATCGCCAGATTGTGAGTCGATGACTGCAAATTTTAGTGATGAGCTACCTGAGTTGATCACCAGTACAAACGAATTAGACATGAAATAGTTTCCTGTTGTGGAGCAAAGGTTGTAATTGCGCATCCGCGCTTCGTACTTCTTGTTTGTGCTCTCTATTATTCAATAATTTTTTAATCTTTCAACTATCTTTTAGTGTTAGTTGCTCGTTTGCGTAATTTTTGTTGATCTATGACAAGTTTAAAATTTATTTGAGCAGTGAAATATATCGAGTTCACTCAACTAAAGTGGAATCAGACACTTAAAATCATCAATATATGAGTAAGAAAACAAAAATATTACGAATTTTTTTGAATGAATAGAGTATAGAAGAGCAGAGACAAAAAAGCCGAGCATTTCGCTCGGCTTTCATATTCAACTATTTTTTAATGCAATAGTGTGCAGATATTATGCGTCTTGCGTGCGACGACCACGGCCGTGACCACGTTCACCACGGTGTGCACCACGGTGATCACCACCACGGTTACGGTCGAAACGACGCTCGCCACCTTCACGGTTACCTTCGCGGTTGCCACCTTCACGGTTGCCATCGCGGTTACCACGGAAGCCACCTTCGCGACGACCGCCTTCACGACGATCACCACCACGGTTGCCGTTGCCGCCTTCACGGTTGCCACGGTAACCGCCGCCATCACGACGACCACCATCGCGACGACCGCCACCACGAGACTCACGGAAGTCATCGAAGTCACAAACTACAGCGCCAACTTCTTGTTGACGGATGCGAAGCTTGCTTAGCTTGCTTGCTGCGTCTGAAGTCATTGCTTTTGGTAGCTGAACAAATGTGTGACCTTGAGCTAGCTTAATCGCACCGATAGAGCCTTTGCCTAGACCAAGCTCGTTAGCTAGAGCACCAACGATGTCTTTCACTTGAACACCTTGCTCACGACCAACTTGAAGCTGGTAAGTATCCCAATCTTGTGTATTGAAGCTGCGACCGCCTTCACGACCACCTTCGCGGCGCTCTTTACGACGTTGCTTGTCACGTTCAATCGCTTCAACCATTGGATCTTCGCCAATGTAGAATAGAGGACGTTTACCTTGCTGACGCTTAAGAAGCATTGCCGCAAGCATCGATGGGTCGATTTCTAGAGAAGTTTGTAGTTTCTCTACTAGCTCAGCGAATTTGTCTAGAGACTTGTGCTCTTTCTCAGCTTCTAGTTCAGCAGCTAGCTTGCTTAGACGAGCTTCAGCAACTTGGTCACGTAGAGGAAGTTGGATTTCTTCCATAGATGACTTAGTTACGCGCTCGATAGTGCGAAGCATGCGGATTTGGTTAGTGCGAACAAGTAGGATCGCTTTACCTTTACGTCCAGCACGGCCAGTACGACCGATACGGTGGATGTAAGACTCAACATCGAATGGGATGTCGTAGTTAAATACGTGTGTAATACGTGGAACGTCAAGACCACGTGCAACAACGTCTGTTGCAACTAGGATGTCGATAACACCTTGTTTGATATGATCAACAGTACGCTCACGTAGAGACTGAGGAATATCACCGTGCAGTGCAGCAGCTTTAAAGCCACGTGCAGATAGCCAATCAGCTAGACGCTCAGTGTCTTGACGAGTACGTACGAATACGATTGACGCGTCAGTTTCTTCAGTTTCAAGAAGACGAGACATTGCTTCATCTTTCTCTACACCCTTCACTACCCAGAACTGTTGTTGAACTTTGTCTACAGTGTGGTTTTTACCAGCAACGTCAACAGTTACAGGATCACGTAGGAAGCGCTCAACAATGTTTTTCAGCATTGGTGGCATAGTTGCAGAGAATAGAACGCGTTGAGCTGATTCAGGAGCGTGCTCCATGATTGCAGTTACGTCGTCCACGAAACCCATGTTTAGCATTTCGTCCGCTTCATCAAGTACGAAAGTGCTAACTTCGTCTAGATGTAGACGTTCACGGTTGATAAGGTCTTGAACACGGCCAGGAGTACCTACAACAACGTGTGCACCGTTTTTAAGAGCACGCATTTGATCCACGATAGAAGCACCACCGTAGATTTCTAGAACTTTAAGACCTTTGATATTTTTACCAAGGTTTTTCATTTCAGCCGCAACCTGAATCGCTAGCTCACGAGTTGGAGCAAGAACGATTGCTTGTGGTTTACGCTGATCAAGATCTAGCTTGTTTAGAAGAGGCAGAGAGAATGCTGCCGTTTTACCTGTACCCGTTTGTGCCTTGCCCAGCGCGTCAGCACCTTCCAATAGGTGTGGGATTGCCGCAGCCTGAATTGGAGTTGGTGACACGAAACCCATTCCGTCTAGAGCAGAAAGGATAGAATCATTCAGAGATAAATCACTGAATTGAATAACAGAATCTTGCATTGGGATCCTACTTAATTAAACAAAAAAACAGTCCCATATGCTCTTCCAATTCGATACTGATCCATCCAGATACTAAATCCATTCAGAAAGGAATTAGCACAGTACACAACCGCGATAAGCCATTAGGGACGACTAAGGGAGGCGGATTATTCCTTAAATGCATAAAAAAAGCTAGAAAAAATTGAATTACATCACAATTTATTCTCACTAATGGTAATATTCGCATAAAATTCCACCTACCCCTCCATTCTCCGTAGAGAAAAGCACCACAACGCTGTTCAATTCATCAATAATTCACAGTGAATTTGGGGGCTTTAGGTAGTAATAATAGCCCGCAATGATTATAGTGTGCCCAATTCCATTGGTAAGTTAAGAAAAGATGTTTCAAGATAACCCTCTATTAGCTCAGCTTAAGCAACAAATCCAAGAAAACCTGCCTAAAAAAGAAGGCTCAATCAAAGCAACCGATAAAGGCTTTGGCTTCCTGGAAGTGGACAGCAAAACCAGCTTCTTCATCCCACCAGCGTACATGAAAAAGTGCATGCACGGCGACAAAGTCGTTGCCATCATCCGCACTGAAAACGAACGTGAAGTCGCAGAACCACAAGAGCTGCTAGAACAAGCTGTAACTCGCTTTATTGGCCGAGTAAAAATGTTCAAGGGCAAGCTAAACGTTGCACCTGATCACCCACAGCTGAAAAAGCTCTCTCTTAAAGCGAAACTAAAGAAAGGCTTAAAGCCTGACAATTTCGTTGAAGGCGACTGGGTTGTTGCTCATCTTATTCGTCACCCTCTTAAAGGTGACAACTCATTCTTCGTAGAGATTTCTGAGAAGATTACCGATGCAAACGACAAGATTGCACCTTGGTGGGTAACGCTTGCACAAAACGATTTGCCAAACTCAGAGCCTGCTGGCATTGATAACTGGGAATTGAAAGACGATGCTGATCTAGAACGTGTTGATATGACACACGTACCTTTCGTCACCATTGACGGCGAATCAACCAAAGATATGGACGATGCGCTGTTTGCGAAGAAGACAGAGTCTGGCGACTTTGAACTGACCATCGCAATTGCCGATCCAACTGCATACATTACACCAGAAGACGAAATGGATAAGGTTGCACGTGAACGTGGTTACACTATCTACCTTCCAGGTCGTAACATCCCTATGCTTCCACGTGACCTTGCAGATAACCTATGTTCACTGATTGAAGATGAAGTACGCCCTGCGATTTGCTGTACTGTGACAGTAAGCAAAGAAGGTGTCGTTGGTGATGACATCAACTTCTTCGCAGCAAACATTAAGTCTCATGCGCGCCTTGCTTATGACAATGTGTCAGATTGGCTAGAAAACGGCAGCTCAGACAAGTGGCAACCATCAGAAGAAATCGCAACCATCGTTCGTGACCTATATGACTTTTCTCTTGCTCGCGCTGATTGGCGAGAAAAGAATGCCGTTATCTTCCCAGATCGCCCCGACTACCGTTTTGAACTAAGCGAAGACAACGACGTTATTGCTATTCACGCGGACATGCGCCGCAGCGCAAACCGTCTTGTTGAAGAATCCATGATCACTGCAAACATCTGTGCAGGCCGTACACTACGTGACAAATTTGAAACGGGCGTGTTCAACACACACGCTGGCTTGAAAGCTGAGAAAATCGAAGAAGTCGTTCAAATGGTAAACCCTGAAGGTACACTTGAATTCACAGCAGAATCAGTTGCGACACTAGAAGGCTTTGCGGCACTTCGTCGTTGGTTGGGCGAACAGGAAACGGCATACCTAGATAACCGTATCCGTAAATTCCAAACGTACAGTGAAGTAGGCAACCAGCCACTTCCTCACTACGCAATGGGTCTAGATATCTACGCGACTTGGACTTCACCAATCCGTAAATACGGCGACATGATCAACCACCGCATGCTGAAAGCCGTCATTCTTAGCAAAGAACCAGTTCAAACACCTGATGATGAAGTCGGCGAAGAATTAGCACTGCACCGTAAGCACCACAAAATTGCCGAGCGAAACGTGTCAGATTGGTTATATGCTCGTACTCTTGCAGAAGAGCCAAGTAAGAAAACGTGTTTCACAGGTGAGATTTTCGATATTAATCGTGCTGGTGCACGTGTTCGACTTCTCGAAAATGGCGCAGCGGCCTTTATTCCTGGTAGCTTGATTCTTGATAATAAAGAAAGAATTGAGTGTAACGGTGACAACGGTACCATTTCTATTGATAAAGAAGTGGTATACAAACTGGGTGATACATTGGAAATTGTTCTTTCGGACGTAAACCAAGAAAACCGCAGTTTAGTTGCAAAACCGACCCAGGTATTCGCTGATAAGCCAGCGACACAAACAGAAGAATCTGTGAGTGAATAATACCGGTTAAAGTTTAAAGGCGCTCAACTGAGCGCCTTTTTTATTTGTCATGTAAAAACGATAAGAACGAATATGCCGAACATTGAGATCATTCGCTTTAATCACTTCACTGCTCGCAAAAGTGAACGCTACACCGCCACCCACAACGGGTTATATGTTGTTGAGGAAGGCACCCTTGTTATCAACCAGCCAAGTGGCGAACAATTTGAACTGAAAGCAGGAGATTTCACCCTTTATAATTCAGCGGACTTAAGAAGTGCAGAAGCCAAACCTGGCGGTTTTAAAGCGATTGCCTTGGTCTTTGACATTGGTTTGTTCAGTGAATTCAAATCGGCCCACCCTACGATTACATCAGACACCGACGATCGTCGCTTTTATCCATTTTCAGCTCAAGGCCACCTAGTTATCTCGCAGCTTAAGAGCGCGTTAATTGAATTAGCAGATAACAAAGCACCACAATACGCTCAAAGCCATATTGCCCTCGCCCTGTTGTCACTGATGGTAGAAGTTCAGCCAGACATCTTATCTATCATTGATGACGCAAGCAGCCTAACCGCGTCTCAGAAGGCGATTAAGTATATTGAAAAGAACATAGAAAAAGACATCACGTTAGAAGCGTTAGCAACGCACATGAGTATGTCTATCGCCACACTCAAGCGTAGATTGGCAGCGGAGAACCTTTCGTTCTCTCATATTTTGAAAGTGAAGCGCATCAACCATGCAGCAACCCAACTTCGTGTCTCTCAGAAATCCATTACTCAAATTGCCTTTGAATCTGGATTTAAAAGCGCAGCACATTTTAGTACCGCATTTAAATCGATTTACAGCATCACGCCAAAAGAGTTTCGTAGCCAAATCGCAAAATAATAGGGGTTGA
Source organism: Vibrio sp. Sgm 5 (assembly GCF_026241575.1). Taxonomy (NCBI): domain Bacteria; kingdom Pseudomonadati; phylum Pseudomonadota; class Gammaproteobacteria; order Vibrionales; family Vibrionaceae; genus Vibrio; species Vibrio sp. Sgm 5. The sequence continues at coordinate 18,387 of NZ_JAPHPY010000009.1, read as the reverse complement.
AGATAAGTTAGCCATCAATCCCAAAAACACGCTTGAGGATCGCTTTCCAGTTCGGCGAGAAGCACCTCAAGCGTTTGACTACTTGGTAGCTTCTCGTAAGGTATCCATACCAGTTCTTCTTCACGATAGATCGGAACATAAAAGCACCAAAGTTGAGTTTTAGCATCAAATAGGATTTTAGCGATGGGAGATGTGTACTCACTGTGTTGTGAATCAAGTAAGAAGTGCGCATGATAAAGCTCGACACCGTTCTCTATAGGCTCGTACAAGCACTTCCCCAGCGCTTCTACTGGCAAATTGACATTTCGTCTAGCGCAAAGCGTTTGAACCAACTTATGTAGGCGACTGGTCGCCATTTGAGACACGGACATGAGCGTACTCCTGATATGTTGTTCTTAGTATATACCCAAGTGCCTGAGAGAGGCAGAAATCACCATCGGGCATGCGCCCGCTCAAGTCTAGAATAGCATCGCATTTGATGCCGAAAAGCTAACTGCGTCACCTCTTTCACTTCAAATCAGTGAAATCCTCCCATCCGATATTATTGATAGTTATCAACATAAAACGAGCGCAATCGATAATTCGCTATGGATATCAATCTGCATTCACAAAAGTGTAACCTGAACGAAATATGATGAGCGCTGCGATATACCGTATATGGAGTTCAATATGTTACGTTTTACTGTGGCAACTGTATTAGCCATGGCTCTTTCCCTTCCTTCTGCTGTGGCAAAAGAAGTGAATATTTCAGGTTCTACCTCCGTTGCACGAGTAATGGATGTACTTGCAGAAGAATATAATAAAACACACCCTGATGATTATATTGCCGTGCAAGGTATTGGCTCAACCGCTGGTATCACTATGGTAAATAAAGGTGTGGTTGAGATGGGGATGAGCTCTCGCTATTTAACAGAAAGAGAGAAAGGAGAAGACTTAAACGTATTCCCTATCGCTTATGATGGTCTTGCTGTTGTTGTTAACCGCACTAACTCTGTAGCCAACCTTTCGGAACAACAACTGTTTGATATCTACAAAGGTAAAGTCGACAACTGGAAGCAAGTTGGCGGTACAGACCAACCTATCGCAGTCGTCACTCGTGAAGCCTCTTCCGGTTCTCGTTACAGCTTTGAAAGTCTACTTGGATTAACCAAGATCGTGAACGACCGCCTGGTCTCTGATATCAATCCGAACAACCTTGTCGTCAACAGCAATAGCATGGTAAAAACCATCGTAAACCATAACCCTCACGCGATTGGTTTTATCTCTGTTGGCTCAGTTGACCGGTCAATAAAAGCGATTCAATTTGAAGGCACTGCTCCTACAGCGAGCAATATCGCCAATCACAAATACAAGCTAGCTCGCCCATTTTTAGTTCTGTACAAGGTAGATGGATTGGAAAAAGCAGGCAAAGACTTCGTGAAGTTTCTGAAGTCGCAAGAAGGTCAAAAAGCGATTGCAGATTACGGTTACACACCGGTAGAAAGCTTCAATCAGTAAACCGCAGATACAAAAAAGAGAGCCTAGTTGAGCTCTCTTTTTTGTTTGAATCTTTTTATTCCAATTAGAAATGCAACTGAATCACAGAAACAACTACCGCTCCAGGTCGACGAATACCTTCAATTTCTACTTTGATTTCACGCTCAATCTCAAGGCCTTTCTTGATTGGTGTGATTTTAGTAAGCGTACTTGATGCACGTACATTGTTACCCGCCTTCACAGGGTACGGGAAACGTACTTGGTTTAAACCTAGGTTCACGACCAACTTTGCTGTTGGGAACATTGGTTTTTCTGGATCAACAGAGTCTGTCAGCTTCGGCAAAAGCGCCAGCGTCAGGAAACCATGAGCAATCGTAGTTTTAAATGGTGATTCTGTTGAAGCACGTTCTGGATCGGTGTGGATCCATTGCATGTCTTCCGTTACCGAACCAAATTGGTTGATACGTTCTTGAGAAACATGAACCCAATCACCCACGTGGATCACCTCACCAACCTTGTCGCTCAACTCATCGAAAAGCACTTGTGCTTCTGGTTTTAGGACAATTGGATCAGGTTGAGAAATCACTTCCTCATTCACAGCAGGCTGCTGATGATCACGTACTTTAGAAAAAAGAAAATTGCTTTGTGCTCGACCTAAAAAGTCACCCCAATAATCGCGTAGCGTTGGAGACATCCAATTCATAAACTCTGATTGGTGAGCAGAGATCGCACCAACTTTGTCTTTAAATAGATTCGTGACTTTCATAAAAACCCTTCGATAAATTCAAGCACAACTGGCTATACCAGTTAATTTTGAATTAACTCACACTATGTTGCAAATACTTTCGGGCGAACACATGTATACTCAAAGTCATTTAATTCTTATTTTTCATTAAGATAGCAATAAAACACTATTTTATTAAGTAACCACAACATAAAGTAAATACTCTACAACATATCGTAACAATCATCTTTTCTACGGTAATTTGTGATGTTCACCTTCTAGAAGTGTGACTATAAAACGCGCAAACAGTTCTTTTAGATGAAATCAATACTTTACAACGTTTTCTACTCACCCTATTATACGTTCCGCAACGGAGAGATGGCTGAGTGGTTGAAAGCACCGGTCTTGAAAACCGGCATACGTTAATAGCGTATCTAGGGTTCAAATCCCTATCTCTCCGCCACATTTAGAAAGCCCGTTGAGAAATCAACGGGCTTTCGTCGTTTTAGCGCTTGGAACATTACGGGATTTCTAAATCCCTAGTGGTTTGCTCCCCCACTACATATTCTTCCCTTTCACCTTCTTCTAGATTTACTGACCAACTCCGCACTTATCGCAATCGACGAAAAAATCCGCACATCAATTCGTTCTATGCAGACTCAAGACTTGTTATAACTAGGAGCAAGATAACAATAAATCATGGAAGACAGACACAATGCCGATTCAATTTCATCAGCTTACTGCAAAGGAAAACACTTCTACTCTCTCTATCGACGATTGGCAGATTGAAGCCGGGCAATCTTGGGGTATATTCAGTTCTGAGGGCGATATTGGTTCGATGCTTGGTGACTTACTGTGTGGTGAGATTAAACCTGAATCAGGTAAACTGAACATCGAAGATTGTCATATTGCTCAGGTCTCCCTTTCTGAGCAACAACGATTATTGGAACTGGAGATAGAAAAGGACGATACCGACTTTCTCGACCGTATTGACCAGGGCAGTTCCGTTTACCAGTTAATTTTTGAAGTCTGCCAAGATGAAGCCTTCACACAGGCTCTGATTGAAGATCTCGACTTATTATATTTAGCAGAAAGCGGTTTTCGAGTGCTTTCAACGGGTGAAACACGACGCGTTATGCTTGCCCGAGCGCTAGCGACCAAGCCTGACTTAGTGTTGCTAGACAACCCGTTTACTGGTTTGGATGTCGCTCACCGCGCCTCATTGGCGGCTTACCTTCAAACACTTTCTCAATCAGTGCAAATGCTGATTACCTTCTCTCGTGAATCTGACATGCCTGACTGGATAGAACGTATTGCGCTGTTCAACGCAGGCCAGCTTGATAGCACCATGGATAAGCAAAGCTGGGACCTACACCCTGTCATAGCGCAGATCAAATCACAGTCAGAAAAACAAAGCGAAGAGATGATGACGTTGATTCGCCAACACCAACATTCAACTCACTTCGATAACCCCATCTTTGAGCTAAAAAACGGCAAGGTCGAGTATACAGAGAAAACCATTTTCACCGACTTGAACTGGCGTATCGACAAAGGTCAGCATTGGCAAGTAAAAGGACCGAATGGCTGCGGAAAAAGCACGTTATTAGGGCTGATATTTGGTGACCACCCTCAGTGTTACAGTAATGATATTCAGATCTTTGGTAAAAAACGCGGTACTGGCGAAACCATATGGGAAATCAAGCAATACATTGGCATGGTTTCTTCCGCACTACATCTGCAATATCGAGTCAATTGCAGCGCACTAGATGTCATTCTATCAGGGTTTTATGACTCAATTGGGTTGTACTCCAAACCAAGTAAGAAAGAACTCAATATAGCTAAAGAGTGGCTGACAATCTTGCATATGGAGCAGTATGAGAAAACGTCGTTCAAACAACTGGAATATGGTCAACAGCGCTTGCTCTTAATAGCTAGAGCGATTGTAAAACAACCAACGTTGTTAATACTGGATGAGCCCTACCAAGGTTTAGATTACCTTGGTCGAGTGCTGGTAAAAAACACCCTTGAGTTAGTTGCAAAAGAAAACCTAAGCCAGCTCCTATATGTTTCTCACTATCAGGAAGATGGCTTAGAGAGTATTCAGAATTATCTAGAATTCAGATTCGACGAACAGACTCAATGCTATAAAGGGAGTACTGAGTAAGCATTTACTGAGAACCAACCACTTCCGAATAAGGAAGTGGTTTAGCATAGAAATAGCCTTGGTGTAGGTTCACACCTAACATCGTCAAGTGTGCTGCTTGCTCCCGAGTTTCGACACCTTCTGCAATCAGATCGACATGTAGATCCTCAGCCAATCTAACAATTGCATTCAATACCGTGGAATTAACGCTGTCAATCCCGATGGTATCAACAAAGCACTTATCAATTTTCAGATAATCGACCTTCATATGTTGCAGAACTGCCAATGCGGTTTGCCCTGTGCCAAAGTCATCGATCAACACCTGAATCCCATGTAACCTGAGCGCCGCAATATGGCACCTTGCCTCCCCATCAATCAATTGCCTCTCGGTAATCTCAATGCTCATCTCAACATTGTATTGTTTCAGTTTCCGATGAATGGTCTCGATTTTTCTTATTACGTGAGCGCCAGCAAGATAACCTGGTGGGACATTGATGCCTAGATGGACTGGCTGTTCGAACTTAAATTGAGAAAAATCCTCACACGCTCTTTCTAATACGAAATCAGTTAGCATCTCCACCAACCCGCTCTCTTCTGCCGCAGGTACAAATTCATCAGGAGAAATAAAACCCTTCTGTTTGTGAGGCCAACGCGCTAAGGCTTCATAGCCAAACGTTTTACCAGTACTCGAATCTACTTGAGGTTGGTAATGCAATAAGAGCTCCCGCTTCTTAATCGCTTTGCGTAAGTCAGAAACTAAACTTCGCTGAGGATCGATGAAGCGATTTACTAAGAAAATTAAGAGATAAAAGAGTAATAATATTGGAAGCGCTGAAATCACATATGAAAAGCGCTTCTGCTCAACGTAAAAATCGCTGGCTTCCACTAGAGCCTCGTAGTCAAACAACTTAGAGTAGCCAAGTGATACTGCGTTTTCTCCCTGCATAGAAGCATCTTTGGGCGCAGAATCCTTACCAACAAACATAGCCGAACGCTTTAAACGTACATCATTACGATAACCAATCGTCGCGCCAAAGTAGTCTCTATCCACGATAGTAACGGCTTGGTATTCCGGTGCATCCTCTTTGGGGGTGATCAGAAATAAGACTTGGTCAGCATAGCCAGTGATATGACCTAGCGTAAGTTCACCTTTGCGATATAGCTGAACATAGTTCTCCATCGGACGATTCATTGATCCCAGTTTCGAGGAACAAATGATCTGACCATCTTTTACAATCAAGGTCTCGTCAATGTGTCTCTCAAACATTAAATTTTGTTGTATTGCTTCACAACGCTCCGGATTGATCAATGCTGTCCGGTTTTCTGTCTCTATTTGAAACAGGATTTCATCCGCAACTTGCAGATTTTTATCAAGAATATGGTCAAGGTTACGTTGAACACTTTGATGCGCTAAATAGAAAACTTCCGCGACAATAAGGGGCAGCGGGAGCAAGTAAATGATGGCTTTTTTCAAAAGCTCTTTATTTATCATCGAGGAATAATCTCTTCTCAATCAAACTTACAAACAAAATACAAATAACGCTTCCCTATCAGCCACTTAAGAAACCACTTCAAAAGTAACCGCCAAGAACCTATCCACTGATTGAGTATGGTTAACAAGTAATAAAGCCGCAAATATAACAATGAGTTATTGATACATGGCTCATTTGAGAGACAGAGTTTACCAATTTTCTTGATTGGAATGCGATCTGTGAAGGGGAATTCACACAAAAATTGCTAATTTAACCAGTAGGTAAAGGTAAAGTCTGCAGGAAGAAAAATCATGACCTGATGCTTAAATGGCGAGCCCTCCTCTTAAAGGAAAAACATTAATATGGCTTTTTCTCATTATATGAGAATATTCAATCCCAATTATTTTCCTTTTCTCAACGTTTAAGAATTATAGTTGTTGCATACCCATTATCACGTTACAACATGCTCATGACGACAAACAAAGCCAACGCTAATCAGGTAAACGAAAAGGCGCTGCAATTGCTCATGCAAGTCGCAGTTAGTCCATTCCCAGTCTCTGCGAAAACGCTCAGTGAACAACTGGCTGTTCCTTTGAGTAGTCTTTATCGACATTTAAAGCTGCTTAAAGAATGGAACTTGATAGAGGAAAGTGTCCACGACAAGACATTTGTAGTCGGCCCAGCCGCTTTGTTGCTAATGCATAGCTATGAGACCGCACAACATGGCTTAGATATGGTGGAAACCATTTTAGCTCGCCTAGTTCAACAAACAGGCGAAATGGCCGCTTACATGGTGCCTTCTGGTTACCGCGCGCTTTGTGTCAGACAGAAAGAGAGTATGCAGGCGCTTCGATGCAGCTACGTCCAGGGTCAAAGTCAACCATTGCTTCGTGGCGCCTCATCTAAGGTGATGCTGGCTTTCATGCCTCAAAGCCGTTGCGAAAAAATCTTGCGTCATTTTGGGCAAGATCATCGCCTCAGCGAATGGGAACAAGAGCTCAGTACCATCCGTAAGAACGGATACGCTGTCAGTACATCAGAAATCGATCCTGGTGTTTCTGGCATTAGCGCACCAGTCATGAAAGGAAGTAAATTGATTGGCGCAGTCTCGGTAATGGCTCCGGCTCACCGGGTCGAAAAGGATAAGCAGCGTATCATTTTGCATGTGTTGCAGGCAGCGAGAGCGTTGCCGCCAGAAAGGTAATTCATCATGTTAGGCTTTTTCAAACGCTACAAACTTCATCGAGCTCATAAGTCCGTCCACCATTACCCTTTTTCTTTTATGACGGTTTGTGAGCATTTAGCCCCGATGAGCAGTGGCACGTTTGATTTAGCCGATCAAAGTTTAGAGAATGCCAGTGACTGGCTCTATCAACAACACGATCAAGGCTCAGCCGCAAACCTTGGGCACTTTTCCCATCCCCAGATTGAGAGTGGCGATTTTCAAGAGGCATTAAGCTTGTCTCTTTCGCGCCACTCAATACCGGTTGTCTTATCGAATTGTACCGAAGCCATTCTATCCATGTTGCCAGTTGTGGTTTGCGATAATGACGAAATAGGCATCATAAATATCGGGCACCGAATGAGCCTAAAACCGACACTAGACCCTCGCCTTGGCTCCGCTTTTCATTTTGCGCTGTCACGCTACCCAAATGTCCGCATGTTCTTTGCTGGCGCGAGTGAGCAAGATACCAAACAAGAAGCTTGGGACTATGCCGAAGATCAAGGGTGTGATTGGGTTACCGACCGCGAATTTACCTTTCGTTACCGCAATCACCTCAAGCAACAAGTCGGAAGCTATTTAGACCATTGTGATCAGATCGTCATATCAATTGATTTGGCATCACTACTGACAAAAAACAGTCTAGATGGAACACCCGCGCTGGATATACAAATGGTTCTTCGTACGATTCGTTTGTGTCTGGTATCAGGAAAGGTAAAAGCGGTACAACTTGTCGGAGACAAAGATCGTCTTGTCTATTCGAAACAAACGAAAGCGATTCTCCAAGAGCTTTATCAAATGGCTCCTTTAATCGACCATGCCGCATAAGACGTGCTTCTACATCAGAGCCAACATTAAGGTGTTGGCTCTATCAGTTTGGTTACATATAACCCTTTCTTATTATTTTCTAACAATTTGATACGCTAAAAGTGCGACACATACCCACCAAAACTATTGAACTAAGATCACATTCACGTTTTAATAGACTCATATAAACTTGGTATGACATACGAATAAAAAGCAACCAAAGTTCAATAACTAAGCGGGCATACTATAAAAAACTAAACCGCAAACTTAACTTCGATGAGCCTTTTGCTCACACTCGCTTGGTGCCATTAAGTTCCACTAGATTTAGGATACTTGATGATGCTAAAACAAATATTCATCACACTCGCATCTATTTTTTCCCCCTACGCTCTGGCAACAGTGTTTGATTTAGCTGACATTAAAACCGGTGATGAGCTCGGTTTTTGCCCAGAGAAGATACAGATACAAGAACCTACCGACCAAAAATATGATAAAGCGTACTACTGTCATGGAAACATAACACTTGAGCTAGATGAACAAATAATCAACACCCAAGATACCAAGATTCAGCTTCGTGCTTTTACCGGCTTGAACTTTAAAGGTAGAAATAGCATTGGCTCTCCAGAAAACCCGATAGGTATAAAATCCCTATCCCAAGGCGTAATAGTTAGCAATGCCAACCACGAAACTGACTACACATACATTTATGGCGATGTAAAAACGGATTATACGATTTCACTTGAAAACGTACTTATCGATGGTGATGTAGATTCAAGAGGCATGACTGTCGAGCTAAAAGGCCTCTACAACGTTGTCAATGGTCAAGTAACTGCAAGTCAAAACCTCAAGCTTGAGAACGCTCAAGTCTGCGGAGATGTTTGGTCGTCAGGCGGTTTAGTAGAAGTTGGAGCGAACAAGAATGTTATTGTCGGCGGCCTCTTTTCTTTACAAAATCTAACGCTTTCAAATACCGATGTTTTTGGTGCAATAGAATCCAAAGGTGCAAACATCACGCTAGACAATACTTCGGTTTATGCAAAATATAATGCTATTAAAGCGTTTCATACTGCAAGTTTTGTGGATGGTATCGGCCAAGTGTGTGGGAAAATAGAAGCCCACCGAGTCAACAACGACATCGCTCAATACTGCGGAAAAGATGATCAAAACTGCTCATATGCAACCAGAAATTGCCCAGAGAAAGAAGTCCCTGTTTGCGAGTTAATCCCACCGAGTTATGACGATTTCGACCTTATCGTCACACCAACAGAAGACATCGCACTAATGTGTGGTGATGAACTCCCTCAGTTTACCGTGACTACAACCAACAATGATGAAGTAACGAGCGCTAAAGTATTGGCTACTCTCTCTCATCCTGACCTATTCACGCTTGAAATGGTCGAAGGAAAACAGAAAATTGATGACAACAACTTTATCTCAAAAGATGACGGTACGCTGATAGTAAAAGTCGTCCCTAACAACATTGATGCTATCGCTCTCGATGCAAACTATACCCTCACCTTTACCATGGTGGACGACACAAACAAAATGCAGACTGTCCAGTTTATGTTTACGCCATATATGTTCGAAGCCTACGCTGAGGACCTGAGTAGCCTTAAAGAAATCCACGTCATTGCTGGTAAATCGCAGACCGTGGACACTCGCTTGTTGGCGTGTGCAACTACTGGTGAGCAAGTCATTGCAACCAATTATGATGGCAAACCTCAAATCACTCATCCTCTGATCAAACCCGCAGGTGGCAGCGAAGGCAACTTTAGTTATTCTGCAGATTTTAAAGACGGTGTCTCGAGTCACGGCTTAATTACGAATGAATCCGGATTGTTCTCTGTAAAAATGTCCGATAGATTCGAGTGCTTAGGTTTCGCAGAATGTCCAGATGATGGCTCTGTATACGTTGAAGGTACATTTGATGTCAAATCTCGACCATGGACACTGGCCATTTGCGACGGTTCAACCACACTAGCTTCTGGTACTTCGAAAAGTGGTCCTGGATTTATTGCCGCTGGAGAACACTTCTCACTGACCGTTAAACCCATCATTTGGCAAAGTGGTGGCTCTGTTACTGGTGAAGTAAATACAAAGAGTTATTGCGATGCAGATGTTACTGGCAACTTTATGTTGGAAGATGCACCCTCGGCAAGCATCGTATTAAGCAGTAAACAAAAGACACCGACCGAAACAGCAAACCAATCCGAGAAGTTACTGGAAAGTACCTTGTCACTCACTCGCAGCCATACCGAGAGTGAGAACTCTAAATACACCTTCTCCGGCTTGTACTGGGAAGAAGTTGGCAGCCTAAAGATCAAAGCAAGTTTAAGTAGTCAGTACCTTGATATGACGGTTAACACTGGCTTTCGAAATGTTGGTCGCTTCTACGCCAAATACTTTAAGGTGAGAGAGGCAGAATGGACGTACCCGACGAAACAAAACTTCATTTACATGAATCAACCATTTGAAGAGGTTCGTTATGACGTGGTCGCCCTTAATGCCAAACAAGAAGACATCGAGAATTACGTGTATTTCGATGCCAGTCTTCGAGAACACTTCCATTTGGGCGAATTGAGTGACTACGTAGACCGTTTCATTCCACCAGCAGCGCACTCGGTTGAGTGGAACTTGGTGGGTGACGCAAGTGTTGGCAGTTTCACAATTGAAAAAGCTACTGGCAACGCGAATTGTGACAATAGCCCTTGCTGGGAGAAGGATGCGACTGATGGTCAGTATCCAGATGGCCCATTCAATAAAGACTCAAAATCAACAAAGAGTGAAATAGGTCTAACTCACACAAACGTCGTCGATGAAATACACTTCTTTGATGACCGACATATCTTAAAAGAACAACCGGATATCCGCTTTGGCAGGCTTAATTTTAAAGACGTTGGCGGCAACCAAGGTATGACCATCAAGGTCCCACTTGACGTCGAAGTTTGGCAAGGTAGCCGCTTTGTGACGCACTTTGAAGACAGCGCAACCACTGCCAACGGAGAACATCACTCCAGAACCCCTATTTGGTCGAATTCTTCACCAAATAACACCAAGCTATCTGGCGAAGGGACGATGCTAGCAGGCAGAACGTATGACCTTGTCGCAAGCCAAGTGGACTCTGCACGAGAACAGGTTCGCTTTCATTTAGACCTAAGCAGTGGCGGCAATAACTTACCTTGGTTGAAATACAATTGGGATAAGACCAATAAAGAAGAAGATAACCCGCCAACGGTCGTTACCTTTGGCATTCATCGTGGTAATGACCGTATCATCTATCGAGGAGAACCCAATTTTATAGGGATGAATTAACCTCTTCATTTCATAGATAAAAAAGCGCCCCTCGGTTGAGGGGCGCTTTTCGTAGAATGTTCTTTTTCAATAAACGATGATTAGTTTGATGAACGACGTGCTTTCAAACGTTTCACCATCGCTAAACGACGTTCTGCTGAGCCTTGGTCCGTAGCCGATTGGTTCGGGTTATTACGTCGGCCTTGGCGATTTTTGAATGCCGGTTTTGAGTTCAACTTCTCGATGTAAGCTTCACGTTGTTTTGGTTCGTAACCAGCTAGTTCGATTCGACGAATATGCTGCTGGATTAGGTTTTCCACCTGTACAACCGTCAACTCTTCTTCACGGTTAACAAACGACACGGCATGACCTTGCTTACCAGCACGACCAGTACGACCGATACGGTGAACGTAGTCTTCTGCTAAGAATGGCATGTCGTAGTTGACTACGTGAGGTAGATCTTCGATGTCCAAACCACGAGCAGCAACGTCCGTCGCTACCATTACGCGTACTTTGCCTGTTTTGAACTCTTCCAGAGCACGACGGCGAGCACTTTGCGCACGGTCACCATGACAAACCACCGCTTTAATGCCATCCAGCTTCAACTCTTTTACTACGTCGTTTGCGGTTTCTTTATAGTTGACGAAAACCAGCACTTGTTTCCAGTTTTTACGACCAATCAGTTCAGAAAGTAGTTCTGTCTTACGCTCCTGGTCTACTGGGTACAATACGTGAGCAATGGTTTGGGCCGTAGTATTCGCTCGTTCTACTTCGATACGCTTTGGCTTACGTAGAATGTCTCTTGCTAGAACGTTCAATTGGCTAGAGGTTGTTGCTGAGAACATCATGATCTGTGGGTCGGTATCCACATCTAACATGATTTTACGAACCGCATTGATAAAGCCCATATCCAAGATTCGGTCTGCTTCATCAAACACAAGAAAATCAATGTTTGCTACTGAAACGTTACCCTGTTCAATGTGCTCTTCTAGGCGTCCTGGCGTTGCAACCAGAATATCCACACCGTTTTCTAATGCTGTCACCTGTGATGACATCTTGCGACCACCAAAAATAGCCGCAACAGAGAGGTTCGTATACTTAGTGTAAGCTTTGATGTTATCAGCGATTTGCTCTGCTAATTCACGAGTCGGAGCCATGATAAGTGCACGTGCCGTCTTACGAGACGCGTTACGACCACTATCGAGCAAACGTTGAATCATTGGCAAAGAAAAGGCTGCGGTTTTACCCGTACCCGTTTGTGCAGTAGCGAAAATATCATGGCCTCGACGAGCCATTGGAATCGCCTTTTGTTGGATTGGCGTTAACTTCTCATAACCGCATTCTGCCAGTGCTTTAACCACTTCTGGCGCAAAACCTTGAGATGAAAATGACATTGAGCGTATTCCTTAAACAAACCACTAGATAGCTTTGAAAATTTAGCCGTGCACTATACCCGAATTCAAGTGATTTATCTCACTTTTTTCAATACCTAATCTGCAAAAAAAGGTCACCTTTTTTTGGGCTTTGCGCCTAGGTCATTTCTTCATACATAAATTAGCATTTTTATAAAATATTTTTTCATAATGCCTACCGATTGATATATATCAAACTAGTTGTGCACTTATAGGCATACACTGCGCGCGTTTAATCAACCTAACCAATTTAACTATAGAGAATAGAATCATGAAAAAATGCTTGTTGGCTCTCGCAATGGTTTCTTTAAATTCATACAGCGCTACCGCGACGATGGGCTGGTCGGGCGTCGTACCTTCGATCGCTCAAGTTCCCGCTAATATTACCGTCGAGAAAGAAACCGTACACTTTGTTCTCTACGGAAAGCATGTTGATTTATCAGTAACTAACCTAACAAAGGAGCAGATCATCATCGCTGACGCGAACGTTCCTATGTTGGCTCTAGACCTGTAATCGGTTTGCCAAGGAGTGGCAGCCTATCTTCTTTTTGTCACTTTAATTCTCATCCATAATCCCTCCCAAGTTTAATCATTTTCGCGGTCCGGTCGCCTTCTTTACTTTAAATAAAGAACTGTGAGTCTCATCACTCCTGTCAATAATTAGCATTAAAGAATTTTTGTACTGGTCGATACAAAGATGCAACATAAACAAGGAAGGTTATCATGAAAAAGCAAATATTATCGTTAACGCTAATCGCCCTCTCATTCAACGTGAATGCAGCAGGCGCTTTAATGAATTGGTCAGGAAAAGTGAAATCGGTAGCCGTCCTACCGACTAACGTAGAGGTCAAATCAGGTTACCTCGATTATGACCTTGACCAAAAACACGTTCGGGAGAACCTCGGCATTGACCGTGTTGATGACACCAAACCCACTCTAGAAAAAGATCAACTTATCGTGTATCAAGCAACGGTACCGATGTTATCGCTAGAGCTTTAAGCAATGGTTTTTAGCCATTTCTAAAGTTAAGGCGCATTGGAATTCTTTCGCAGTATGTGCCTTACTTTTAGAATTGATTATTTTATAAAGTAGTAACGGTTCTTACCTGACTTCTTCGCTTCATACATCGCCATATCAGCTTGATGCATTAGCTCATCGAGTGTGCAATCTTGCCCTTTTGTATAACAACCGCCAATCGAGGTAGTCACTTGATGGAAGGTCCCTGGTAACACTTCAATTGGATCTTGAATCAACTGAATCAAAGATGCCGCGTAGTGTTCAGGATTTTGCATATGCTCTTGGGTGCTCAACAAAATAGCAAACTCATCACCGCCTAGGCGTGCCAGCAAGGCTTTACTACCAAATACGCGATGCATTACAGATGCTACATGAATTAAGGTTTTATCTCCTGCTGAATGCCCATATTCATCATTAATGAACTTAAAACCATCAAGGTCGAGGTAGATCAAGCACACCATTTTTCCTGCTTTTAAGTTTTGATCCAGCGTATTCGTCGCTTGATTTTGAAATGCGCCACGGTTAACGAGACCAGTAAGGTTGTCGTGGTGTGCCAAGTAGTGGATACGTTGATTATCGGCGAAGGCTCGCAGTTGGAAACGCGCAATAAAGTAAGCCAGAATAATGCTCAATACCACGCCAACCTGCATTAACCACTTTCGCTAAAATCAACATAAGAAACTAACTTCCATGCCGTCGAGCTGTTTTCGCTAACGTGGTAGTCCTGAAAGCAGTATGGATTGATGCGATCAACAGCACCAACGGACTCGATCGTCATGATGCTTTTATCCGTCTCGATCTGACCTGTAGACGTATTGCGAATTTTTTCGGCCAACTCTGGAAATACACTGTAGATGGTCTCATCACTTCGTTGGTTGTACATAAATGCAAACTCAGAATCGCGACGCTGTTTGTTAAACAAAAAATAACCGTCTTTGTTGAGCAACATGTAGTTGGTTCCCATATCGAGATTAAACAACGCCATGCCTTCCATTAGGTATTTCGCAAGATAGTTAACCACGACGATGCCACGCTTTTGCCCTTTTTCATCAAAGACAGGAGTGGCCAGACGAATCATAGGCTTAAGCGGTACTTCAATCTGACCATGCTCAACATTCAAATCTAAAGGCGATACATAGATCTTTCGGCAACCTAGCTGCAATGCTTTATTGAAGTAGTAACGGTGGCTTTTGTTTTGTAGCTGCTCGGTCGGTACGACCTGTGAGTGTCCATCGTTAAAGTTAATACGAACCACTTCATTCCCTTCCAAATCGAGATAACGAAGTTGGTCATACACTTCTTTACGCTGACTGACTGCTTCCAAAATGGTACTCAGCCTTGTGAGTTCAACATCGCGCTTGGCCACAGGCAACAATGCCACCACGTCGTACACCTTTCTCGCTTCCATAATGTCGGATAACAAAGCGGTTTCTCTTACCACGGAGCCCATTACCCACTCGATGTATTGCTTCTTGCCTTCTAACAGTGCTTTTTGTTGAACACGGATGTTGCTCTTTTCTGCCTCTTCAGACGCAGACTTATCGTAATGAATGATGGCGCCAAATACCGCAACGAGCAGAAAGAAAATCGCGATAAAGCGTAAGCAAAAGAACTTCAACTCAGAAAAAGTAAAGGTAGAATTCAAGTGGTCTCCGGTTTCTTACCTAGTGATAAAACCGGCAATTATAGTGATACAAATCACATATAAATAGGTTCGTATCGATAAAAATTTTCTATCGTCTCAACAGTGAAAGCGAATAAAAAAGGCCCGAGTATCCACTCAGGCCTTGTTCCATCTTGGTTGGTGTCTATTCTGAGATGTCACAAAGCTTTAGTAGAAGCGCTTCCAACTGGTCCCAAGGCATCAATTGAGAGTCAATAACCTCAAGGCGTGATTCGAAGCCCTGTAGGCTCATTTCATTGACTGAAACCACGCCATTCGCCACGTTAAACGCGTAGCAACCTTGGTCTGTGTTCATCACGGCTTTCACACGTTCAGCAGTTAGCTCAGATAGCATGGAGAACAGTTGATCAAAATTGAATGAGTATTCCGCGCCGAACAACCAACCACAGCTGAAGTAACCCTGCCCTTTGTTCTCTTTACGAATGAAAGCTTCACCCGGAGGTAGTTGGAATTGAGGCTCTTGGTGAGCATGATCATGATGATGCGCTTCAATATGAGAAGAAGCACTGCCGTGCACCCGTTCGATATCTAACACTTCAATCGGTAAGTCACCGTCGTGAATCAGCTTACTGAACACTTTAGAAGGCGTTTGGTCTGTCACCCAGTCATTGAAAACATCAATATCATGGCTTGTACACAGGTCAACTTTGCTACCAATGACCACATCTGCGCTATCAAGCTGATCAACAAAGTTTTTGTTAGAAAGGTACTTCTCGTTACTTAGGTTACGCGGATCCACCAGCGCAATCGTCGCTTTAAGATCCACATACGGTTGGTATTGCTCAGACGTTAGCGTCGCAACTACTTGCTTTGGATGGCCCAAGCCCGTCGGCTCAATAAGAAGACGGTCAGGGTTCTGGCGCAGCAAAGCCGTAATACCAACAGACATAGGCACGCCAGCCGTGCAGCACATGCAACCGCCCGGCACTTCTTTGATCATCGCGCCTTGGTCAGTCATCATCGCGCCATCGATACCAATTTCACCAAACTCATTGACTAACACAGCCCAGTTCTCGTTCTCTGGTTTGTTTTTCAATAAATTCAAGATAGCGGTGGTTTTACCGACACCCAAAAATCCTGTCAGTATATTGGTTGGTACTCGATTTGACATGCTCTTCTCCGACAAGCTTGTGCTTAAATGCTTTTGCCAAAGTATACGGAGAATGTGGCTTGCTTCAACGCTTTTTATCGCGAGGGTCTAAGCCTTTATGCAACTCATTCGCTTTTGTCTGCTGAGATTGTTGGTAATAACCAAATGCATCCGCATTTTTAACACCAGAAAGGTGCATGCTGGTGTGAATCACACAAGTAAAAAACGCGACAATCGCTACAAGGATTGGAAGCAGTCCGAGGGTGTTTTCAAATTTTAAAGCGGCAATAGCCAAAGCGAAAACAACCGCAGAGGAAAGTGCAATGATCTTACTTCTATTGCTTTTCATGATAGTTCGCCTTATTTGAACGAGAGATCAAAGTGAATCGGTGTTACTTATCCATTTCACAATTCAATGCTACTCCTTTCATACCCCACAAAATTTGAGCGACTTAACAGATACAAAAACACCGAGCTTAATGGTGCTCGGCGTTCATCTAAGGATTTGAATTTGGCTTGTGTATCAACAAATTTGGCCTGCGCTGACTCCAATGTCAGATTCGTTGTCAATCGCTGCTTGAGCCAAGAGCGCTAACCCTTCAACAATCACATCCAACGACATGGTTGGCTGGTTGCCTAAAGCGTCTTGCTCTGGCAAAAGAGGAATATGCACAAAGCCATGACGTACCGATTTATCACGCAAGTAATGCTGGATACCATAAAACAGGTGATTGCATACAAACGTCCCTGCCGTATTTGATACTTGGCATGGAATGCTCGCGTTTTGTAAAGCGTTTGTCATCGCCTTGATGGGCAGCGTTGTGAAGTAAGCGTCTGGGCCATCTTGAACTACTGGCTCATCGATTGGTTGATGGCCACCATTATCAGGGATACGGAAGTCGTCTACATTAATTGCCACACGTTCTGGAGTAATCGCTGCACGCCCTGCTGCCTGCCCTACTGTGATGACAATATCTGGTTGGTATTGCTCAATCGCGTTAACCACGGTATCGATAGATTCATAACGTGTGACGGGCACTTGGCAAATCATCACCTCGCCGCCATCGAGTTTCTTTCTATCAAGTCGCTTTACTGCTTCTAAAGCAGGGTTGATGGATTCACCACCAAATGGCTCAAAACCTGTCATTAACACTTTCTTCATCGGACTATTTTCTCTTGATAGTAAAATTCAATGGTTGAGACTCGAATTTACAATAACTTAGCGTCACAAAGCCAAGTATTATTACATCGCGGCAATGAACTGCACAAAACCGCGACTTACATTTAGCGTAAAATTGGAGATAGCCCCTATCTTGAACTTGCAAAGCAATGTTCTGCTGAGCAAATCCTAGCTTGGTTTCTAACGGTAAGTTAGGTAGAGTACGCGACCATTGAGTATCTGCAATTCGAAGAGATCGAAGATAATGAACATTGATAATCACGTTATCGAAACATTGGAAGAGCTAGAAGCTTTCCTACATCTAATTGAAAGTGGCGCGCTAGGTCTTGAAGGCGTCGCTGGCGTAGCATTAGCAACAACCAACACTGATGGCCGTCCATTTGTTGCAGTATTGGACGAAAAGCATCAATTAGTTCTTGGACGTTGGGTTTCTCAACACGTTTACGAACACGGAAAAGACATCGTTCGTCACGGCCCGCAGCGCAAGCATTAATCCTGCTTTTAAATGACAAAAAGCTCGCTTATATCGCGAGCTTTTTTGCACCCTCCGTAAGGCATTTCAGCCCATTCCTACAATGCCCGCTGGCTTTCTAAGCTATTGTTCAAAAATAAAAAATAAGCTTGTCTGCATGGTAACCAGTCGTGACATTTCGCTGACAAAACAAGATAAGAAATTCCTAGAATTTATCTCGGAGGCGATTTCTAATTGTCGTTTCCAGACACCATCGCAGAGCAGTGATCCTAGTTGCTCTGTTTGCCCCTTATAGTCCGCTTGACAGCCTTGGGCTATACGGGGCTAATTATATGGTCCGCCTCACTCTCAAGCCCTACGCTTAGAGTAGGCTCTCAGAACGAGGTGAACCATATGT